>CALGTV010000047.1 GCA_937902395.1 uncultured Ruminococcus sp. | reverse complement strand
TACCTTGGGGTGGTAGAGGCCGTGGGTTCAAGTCCCGTCACTCAGACCATTTAAGTACGCTTTTTTGCGTACTTTTTTGTTTATATTTACGATTTTATTGGAATTAATTGAAAAATAATTTATGATATGGTATAATTACATTATTATAAGCGAAGGGGGGAATAATATGATTTGTCCATACTGCAATAAAGAAATGAAAAAAGGCATTCTTTCTGGTGATGGCAGAAGCACAGTTAGCTGGAAAGAGGGGGATAAAAAAGCTAACTTTTGGGATAAGATTGGTGGCGTATGCAATGTTGATGCCATGAAATACACACTTGCTACATTCTCCGCAGAAGCGCATTATTGTCCTGATTGCAAAAAGATGATTATTGATACAGATATTGGATGATACTAATATTAAATAAATTAAATTTTATTGAAATGCTTGACAAATACTTGAAAATATGATATAATTATTATCGTTGAAGTGATACTTCAATATCTCGTAAGTCTGGGTGTGGCGCAGCTGGTAGCGCGCTACCTTGGGGTGGTAGAGGCCGTGGGTTCAAGTCCCGTCACTCAGACCATTTAAGCACGCTTTTGGCGTGCTTTTTTTATTTGAAAAGATTTTATACAAATTGTCTTTGTCTACTAATATTTCGGTGGTTGGAATTATAAATGAAAAACAGGGGGTATAAGAACTCCTAAAAAATACTAAAAATAAAAAAATAGCACATCAAAAACTGCGAAATTACGTAGTTTTGATGTGCCTATTTTTTACCATAAGAGACTTTTTTCAGTCACTTGTTTTTATTTTTTATATTTGTCAAATATGCTGTCAGATGCAGAAACAATTTCCGACTTGACCTTTTTTTTCAGCATATCCCAATTTGGTTTTCTTGAAGTTAAATCGTGAGAATCACTGCCAAAAGCGAAAGTATCATATTCGTTAATTACACGCTTGGCAATTTTCTTTTCCTTCCAGTTGGCAAATGCTTCGTTATTTATCTGTAAAATTGCATCTGTGGAGAGAATAGTTTCTATTTCGTCTTTGCTGTAATACGGAAGATAACGATGGACATGAGCCAGCATAACTTTGAGATTATATTCTGCTGAAATATTGTATATTTCCTCTGACATCCATTTAGCATATGCTCTGTAAGGCAATTCAAGAAGAATAATATGAGTTCCCTCAATTGCAAGCTTTTCGATGTCTGGTAATTCAGAAATACCATGCTCTATAGCAACCTCTGCTCCAAGGTGGATATCTTTTACAGCGAGGGATTTCTTAATTTTTGCATATGCAGATTCTCTTTTTTTTAAAAAATCCGCAACAGATTTTTCGCGATGAGCATAAAAATGAGGAGTTGCAATGATACGTTCAATGCCCTGCTCTTTCATCATTGAAGCCATTTTAAGCGACATATCAGCATTTTCTGCACCGTCATCAATTTGTGGTAATATATGGCAATGATAATCAGTAAGCATTTTGTTTTAACCTCTTATTTTTCATTTGTTTGATTTTCTTCATCACCCGGCTCGGCTTTAACACTGTAATAGCCATAACCCTTTTTATAATAATATCTGTTTTTGGAGTAGTACTTTCCGCGATTTTTTATCTTGATTCCGTTGAGAATGAAACCGAGCATATTCATCTGAGCGAACTCAATCTTCTTTATAGCTGCATCAATATCGTCATTAGTTGTTTTGCCATAACGGAGTACTGTGATGATACCTGAAATATTCTTTGCAAGCTCCATTGCATCTGTAACAACATTGATAGGAGATGTATCAATAATTATAATGTCATACTTTTCACTAAGATTTTCAAGCATTGTGTCCATGTTTTTAGAAGCAAGAAGTTCTGAGGGATTAGGAGGAATCGGACCTGCCGTCATGATGTCAAGATGTTTTACAGCACATGACTGAATACATTCCTCAACCTTATTCATTTTACTGATAGCAGAAGAAAGACCTTTTTTATTTTTAAGATTAAATATCTTATGCTGCATTGATTTACGCATATCAGCGTCAATAAGAAGAACATTTTTACCGCTCTGTGCAAAGGCAATTGCTATATTAGCGGAAGTTGTGGATTTTCCCTCTCCCGGATTTGCCGAAGATACAGCAAAAATCTTTTTATCTGTTGTTGAAAGTGAAAATGTAATATTTGTACGGATGGATTTATAGCTTTCAACAACACTGAAAGGAACGTCCTTGTCAATCAGTTTAAGGTAATCAGTATAATCAGAAGTTTTCTTTTTCTTATTCTTCTTAGTTTTCTTTTCAGCAGCAAACTGCTGAATTTCACCAATAATAGCCTTATTGTATTTGTTGCCAAGTGCATCGGGGTCTTTAACAGTATTATCAAAGAAATCTATAGCGATGAGGAGCATAACAATGAGTATGAATCCCATAGCCATACCCAGAATTGTATTTTTGGGAATATTCGGAGAAACAGGATTATTATACACCTTTGCCTTATCAATTGTATTGATTGAACCAACACCAACTGCATCTTCCACAAATTCAGGAGCGACAGAAGTAAGATTGTTACATATTGCCGCAGCAATTTCAGCATTTTTAGCGGTTGCAACTACATTAACAGCAGAAGTATCTGTTACGGAGCTGATAGAAATGCAGGAACGGAGAGAACCTGGAGTTATTCTGCCATTTGAAAGATTGAAGTTCTGCTCAATTGTATAACTGTCGTATTGAGTAATCAGCAAATCTCCAACAGCATTCATAACAGCATCATCTTTAAGAACTTCCATATAAGTGTTTACAAGCTGTTTTGAATTGCTGATGTTATTTTGATTATTAATACCGTCAGACACACCATAATAACTCTGTACGTACATTGTAATATGAGAGGAATATTCAAGGGGCATCAACGTTTTGGAAATTCCAAAACCAGCGGCACCGCCGATAATAGTTATCAGTAAAATCAGCCATATCTTTCCGAGCAACAGTCGTATCAGATATTTAAGGTCTATAGTTTCTTCCATTTTCAATACATTTCCTTTCCGACTTCTATATTGCTTGTATCGCAAAAATTCACGAAAAATACGATTTCAAGCAAATTTAATTATATCATATCAAAAATAATTTGTCAAGCAAATGACAATCCTTCAGAAAAAAATTGGAGTTTTCAGCAATTATTGAAGATTTATTCTGCTATTTTGCATTTATGCATAAAAAGCCGTAGGAAATATGCCTTTTCCTACGGCTTTTGATATCATAGCTGTGAATCTCTAAAAAATTCTTTCACAGCTTGATTGCTTAGTGCTACGGTTTTTAGAAAACCCCAGATATTATTTAATCAGAATTATTATATTAATCCCAACCGTTTTCGGCTGTTCCAACAGTAAAGGAAAATTGATCAACAGGTTTGCCTAAATTTTCGAGGAGTTCTTTATTATCGCCGCGGTCAAGAAGCGAAAGTTGTCTGCCGTTGACTTCAAATACTGCAATAGGCTTTTCACCAAGAACGACAGTTGTACATCTGTTAATAAGTTCAACTGCTGTATCTGTGGGAACTAAAGTGTATCTTGTTGAATGTCCATAATGATATCCAACAGCCGATATTGAATCTACAACTGTGTATTCATTTGAAGAATCAATTTCGTAATAATGGTAAGAATTATCCTTTTGGCTATAATCCGTTTCAAATACTTGTTTAGCGTATGAGTAGAATTCGGGATATTTAGTATATCCTATTTCATCAATAATATCATCCTTTGTGATATCATCACAGCTGAAACCAATTTCTTCAAGTAATGCAATTGTGTTGTCGAAGTTTTCAAGTACAAAATAGTTACCATCGATAATTCCACAGTATTTGCTGTTGAGAAGATCATCCTCCGTCATATCGAGAATATCCTTATAGTATGCCTCACGCAGATCTTTCAGTTCAGATGATGAAACGATATCAGAAAAGGAATCACATGATTTGTTATCAAATCTGATTGAGGGGTTATAATGAGGATTGTTTTTGAGTATTTGGAATTCATATTCGCGGAAAGACTTATATATCTGTTCAGCATAGTCATCTGAAAGAAGTATAGATTTCATGAGTTCGCCTGCCATACCTGTAGGGACTTCGTATGTTCTTGTTGAGGTTGAGCCTGTATATGTTGAATAGCTGATATGCATAGTGTCATCATATAAATTTGGATAGTATTCATTTTTCTGAATAGTTTTATATTCATAATTCTCAGAATTGAAGTGACGGTCAATCAGTTCTTCATGAAGCTTTATGGTTTCCTCAATAACTTTTTTGTCGCGGAAAACCATTTTATCGTTAAGCAAATTATATGATTCTATAGTGACGCTTTCAACCGACGATGTGGAGGGAACTCTCTTAGCCATACCGAATCCTTTAGATACATCAAATACATTGCAGATGAGTATGACCGAGAGAACAGCAGCTCCAAATCCGAGACCAGCCTGCCAGAATTTCTTAAAGCCCCGGCGAGTAATAACCTCCATGATAAACCATACGATACCGCAGAGAACAATACCTGCCGCAAGGAAGCCGTCGAATGTAATGAAAAGCGAAAGAACACAGTATACTGACATTGTCATCATAGCGTAGAATGCTGTCTTGTATACATATGGCTTTGAAACGTCCTCTGCCTTTCTGTGTTTATAAAGGAAATATGCGGTAAAAAGATATACAGCAATTATTGCAAGAGTAATGCCAATCCACTTTGTCAAAAGAAATGTGGAAAAAGAACTGCTATCGAAAACTCCGAGCTCAGAAGCATAAGTAAAAAAGAAACAAACTGCTCCAATAGGTGATGTGCTTGTGAAAATATTTTTATAAAATATAGCAGATTCATCAATACCATATGAATAGCTGTTGCAAAGAGCAACCCATATACAAGCAACAGTTGCAGGAATGAGTACATTGAAAGCAAATATGCTGAATATAGCCTCAAATGTATTTCCGCAGAAAGTTACTGAAAATACTGCAAGGGTGTAAAATAGCATCATTGCTATAATAACTATAGACAAGCATTTGAGTATTTGCGGGAATATTTCCCAGAATTCATTCATATTCGGAATAATTGGTGTACCGATTCCGAGAATGGCAATTGCAAGAAGAACAGCACCCAGAAAAGGAACAAGATACATAACAAATCCAGAAAGATAATCAGCAAAGAATCTTTGCTTGCTGTTCAATGGCAGACCATAGTTCATATCTGCAATGGATTTCTTGTAGAGATAGTTAAAATGATTCAGCGCAATAGTCATGCCAAGGAATAAGCAGATTATAACGGCAAGTGTTGCAATCAAAGCAAATGCAGAACAGCCCGATTCTATTGCATACAAAGTGCTGTCAGGAATATTTTCAAGATTGTTATAATAAGCGGCTACAAGACCTACAACTGCATAAACGGGAAGTCCCAGAAGTTCCATAACAATATGGATTATAAACATTTTTTTGTTCTGGGAAAAGTCGTTCTTGTAACGCGTTCCGAAAAAACTTGCTTTTTTAGTCGATGTCGCTGCTGTCATAACCAAGCACCTCCAGTTCATAGATGAAAATTTCTTCAAGTGTTAATGGGATAATTTCAAAGAGCAGCGGCTTTTTCGGAGCAAAATATGCCTTGAGAGTATCTGCTTCACCCTTTGCAATTATATAGTAAATACTCTGACTGCGTTCAAAGTGGAGTATTTCAAGTCCTGCTTCTGCAAGCTGCTCACGTGTATAGTCAACGGGATTTCCGTTAGCATCGGGAGGAAATACAGCTTGAATCTTGTGAATACTTGAAGTAACGCTGTCAAGGTCGCGGGCAAATAGTATCTTTCCCTTGTGAAGAAGTGCAGCTGTATCGCATACCTCGTTAATTTCGCGGAGATTATGAGAAGAAATTACAGTTGTAAGCTGACGGTCAAGCATAGCGTCAACAAGCATTTTCTTTACGATGATACGCATAGTAGGGTCAAGTCCGTCAAATGCTTCATCAAGAAGAAGATAATCTGTTTTGCAGGCAAGACCGATAATAACAATTGCCTGACGTTTCATACCCTTTGAAAATTTGTTGATTTTCTTGTCAAGTGGAAGATTTATTCGTTTTCTTAGTTCTTCAAACGTTTCTTCTGAAAAGTTTCTGTAATAGCTTTTGTAGTAGTTTTTCAGTTCTTTGAGAGTAAATTTACTGAATTGAACTGTTTCGTCATTAATGAAAAATACTTTTTCCTTGATGGAAACATTGTCGTATACAGGCTCGCCATCAATGAGGACCTCGCCCTCCTCCTGCTTGTATATTCCCGATAAAAGTCGTAATATTGTTGATTTACCTGCACCATTTGAACCTAAGAGACCAAAAGCTGTACCTTTTTCAATTTTCAGTTCAACATGGTCAAGGGCGGTATATGAATCAAAATTTTTCACAGTATTTTTTAATTCAATCATAACTATTCCCCTTTCTCAAAAATTTTGTCGATATGCTCTTTTAGTGTATCAGCGGAAATTCCCTGATTTTTGGCTGATTGAACTGCTTCGTCAAATTCCCTCAATGCTGTTTCGTGAAACATGGAATTATCCAATGCAGCGATAAAGCTTCCTCTGCCAGGAACGGAGTAAATGATACCTCGTCTTTCGAGTTCCTGATAGGCTTTGGCGACTGTGTTAGGGTTTACCCTTGCATCTTTAGCAAGACTGCGGACGCTGGGCAGCTGAGAGTTTTCTTTGAGAGTGCCTGAAAGAGCAAGTTCTGTAATTTTCAGATAAATCTGCTCATAAATCGGCACTCTGCTGGTGAGGTCAATTGTAAACATAAGCTCTCCTTTCTGTCATTTGTGTACTATGATTTGTAATACAGCTATTACACTTAATACTATATCACATATTTTCCTGTTTGTCAATAGTTTTTTATAATATTTTTTATGATTTTCCAAAAAAAGGAGAGCAGAACGCTCTCCAAAAATATTATTTGCTTTTTTCTGCTGTTTTTCCACCAAAAATTCCACACACAAATGGAATTATCGCACTGAATCCAAGGGCAGCAAATAACTGTTCAGTTGTAAGGGGAACAGTTGCGAAAATCTGCTGTAAAGGAGGTAATAGAACCGCTGCTGCAAGAACTCCGCCGGATATAAGTACCGCAAAAATAAGCTTAACATTATTAAACGGATTAATTCCAAATACTGATTTTGTTTCTGATTTGCATTCAAATACGTGTATAAGCTGTGAGGCGGCAAGTGTTATTAGTGCGGCAGTACGGCAGGCATCTACAGAACCGCCCATATGCATTACAGAAGTAAAAGAAGCAAGAGTTGAAAGTCCGATAAGTATGCCTCTGATAACAATTCGCCACATAAGCCCTCCTGCGAAAAATCCCTTAGTGGATTTTCGCGGCGGTTTGTTCATAATGTCTTTTTCAGGCGGCTCAAGTCCAAGTGCAACAGCAGGAAGTCCGTCTGTTACAAGATTTACAAGAAGTATCTGCACAGGAAGCAGTACTACAGGCATGCCCATAATCATACCGAGAAACATTGTAAGCACCTCTCCTATATTGCAGGACAGGAGATAACGCACAAATTTGCGGATATTTGCATATACACAGCGCCCCTGTTCAACAGCATTTACAAGAGTTGCAAGGTTATCGTCAAGGAGAATAACATCGGCAGCCTGTTTTGTAACATCAGTACCTGTAATACCCATAGCAACGCCTACATCTGCCTCTTTAATTGCAGGAGCGTCGTTTACACCGTCGCCTGTCATTGTTACAATTTCGCCTCTTCGCTTGAAACTGCGGACAATTCTCAGCTTGTGGGAGGGTTCAACACGGGCAAATACAGTATAATCACTAATTTTGCGGTCAAGTTCATCATCGCTCATTCGATCAAGCTCTGCGCCTGTAACAGCTTTACCGTTTTTTAACAGACCTGCTTTTTTTGCAATAGCTACGGCAGTATTTTTGTGGTCGCCTGTTATCATGACGGTTTTAACAGATGCGGCGGCGCATTTCTTTATAGCCGTTTTAGCTTCCTCGCGGGGAGGGTCAAGCATACCGGCTACACCGAGAAATACAAGATTTCCGCTGTCATGAGCAAAGGTGTCTGATACACAGCAGGCAAGAACAAGAACTCGCAGAGCATTGTCTGACATTTCTATAATCCTGCTGTGTATATGATTTTTAATAGTAGAATTCATAGGCACAAGCTGACCGTCATCTGTTAGATAGCGAGAGCAACGGGGGAGCAGAACTTCCTCCGCACCTTTGAGAAACATGATTTTTTCACTTCCCTGACGGCAGTAAACAGCCATATAGCGAGTTTCGCTGTCAAAGGGGAATTCATCGATTTTTTCGGCATATTTTCCCAGAACATCTTTAGTAATACCGCCCTTTGAAGCGGCGACAAGAAGTGCAATTTCTGTTGGGTCGCCTGTGACATTCCATTCGCCTTTTCCTTTAAGCGCGCCTCTGCGGCGGCTTGAACCTGCCTTATCGGTGAAAATCTCTGCAGTGGAGCAAAGTACACTGCATTTGAGGGCTTCGGTAAGGGCTTTTTCAGTTTTGGGATTCACAGCAATTTTTTCGTGATTCTTTGAAATATCACCGCTTATGCTGTATCCTGTACCGCTGAAAAAATAATCGGAATCAGCAGTTGAAAGCTCTGTTACAGTCATTTTATTTTGAGTGATAGTTCCTGTTTTATCAGAACAAATTACAGAGGCACATCCGAGAGTTTCAACGCTGTGAAGCTTATTGACAAGTGCTTTCTGCTTCATCATTCGATTTACTGCAAGAGCGAGAGCAATAGTTACTGTTGCAGGAAGTCCCTCAGGAATAGCCGCAATGGCAATTGTTATACCTGTCATCAGCATGTCAAAAACGTTTTCGCCTCGTAAAACTCCTGCACCGAAAACAGCAAAGCATACAATAAGACAAATTATAGCGACAATTTTTCCAAGCTCCGCAAGTCGTTTTTGAAGGGGAGTAGGCTCATCGTCAATATCAGATATAAGCTGTGAGATTTTACCCATTTGAGTATTTTTAGCAGTAGCAATAACTTTTCCGCGGCAAGTGCCCTTTACGGCAGATGTTCCGCAGTAAATAATATTCGGCTTGTTGATTGAATTGTCTGTATCATCGGGAGAACCTGTATTTTTTCCCGAAGGCTCAGATTCTCCTGTGAGAATTGCCTCATCTGTATAAAATCCCGAGCATGAAAGAATAACGCAATCAGCAGGAATGCGGTCGCCTGCTTCAAGTTCGATAACATCATCTACAACAAGGGTTGAAGCATCGATTTCACGTAATTTACCGTCGCGGTAGCATTTTGCAGTTGGAGCTGTCATGGATTTTAACGCTTCAAGAGTGTGTTCGGTGCGGTATTCCTGAACAAATCCAAGAATAGCGTTGATGAGAACGATAAGTATGATTGTTATTGCGTCTGTAACTTCTCCAAGCAGAACTGAAATAACAGTTGCTGCAAGAAGAATCATGACCATAACGTCCCTGAATTGTCCGATAAATATTTTAGCAACTGATGTTTTTTTCTTTTCCTCAAGGACGTTAGGTCCGTCTTTTTTGAGCCTTGCGGCAGCGTCTTTTTCAGTAAGTCCCATAAAATCACTCCTATGATAGATTGTCTATACAGAATATGCGGACAAAGTGAAAAAAATGCAGACAAGAATGGATTTCAAGAGAAGTTTCCAAAAAAATCACGGGTACCGATATCTGATACCCGTGATGTTAAATTATTCGATTGTCGTGTCAGCTGTATAATTACTGTCTAAGTTTGTACGGTCAATAATGTAATCACCGTCTGGAACTTCCTGATAGGAATTTTCATAAGCACGTTCAGTCTTTGGCTCAGCAGCTGCAGCCTGTGCAGATGCCATTCTGCCGCCAAGGAATCCTGAAAGGATAGCCTTGATATCAACACCTGTAGCCTCAGTAAGACCATCAGTAATCTTTGTTGTTGAATTGATGATATCGCCTACAAGACGGCTGGAATTGCCCTCGCCGTACATTGTAATCTTGTCAACATTTTCAAGAGGAGCAGCAGCATTGCGTACAACCTCTGGGAGAGCCTTGAAGTACATTTCGAGTACAGCAGCCTCGCCATATTTCTTCATAGCCTCAGCCTTAGCGTTGATACCCTCAGCCTCAGCAAGACCTTTCGCTCTGATAGCATCAGCCTCAGCCTGACCTACAGCTGCAATACCTTCAGCTTCCTGCATTCTTGCGAACTTCTGAGCCTCAGCTTCAGCCTTCTGTGCTTCAGCTTCCTGCTCGCGCTGGAAACGGTCAGCCTCAGCCTCTTTCTTTAACTGGTAAAGCTTAGCGTCAGCTTCCTGCTGTGCTTTATAGCGCTCAGCCTCAGCCTTTTTCTTAATTTCAGCATCGAGGGACTTTTCCTTAACCTCAGCTTCTTTAGTTTTCAGCTCGACATCCTTTTCAGATGCGGCGATATTAGCGTTAGCCTTTGTGATTTCGATTGTCTTACGCTGTTCTTCCTTTTGGATTTCGTAAGCAGCGTCGGCAATAGCCATCTGTGTATCTGCTTCTTTTTTCAGTTCAGCCTGACGAATTGCAAGCTCATTGTTCTTCTGTGCAATTTCAGTTTCAGCAAGAACCTTAGCATCGTTAGCTTCTTTCTTAGCCTGAGCCTTAGCGATTTCGATTTCCTTTTCGGATTCAGCACGTGCAATAGCAGCCTTTTTCTGAATCTTAGTGGTATTGTCAATACCGAGATTTTCGATAAGATTCTGGTCATCAGTAAAGTTCTGTACGTTGAATGAAACGATTTCAAGACCCATTCTGTTAAGGTCGGGAGCCGCATTCTCCTGTACCTTTTCAGCGAAAGCCTTACGGTCGTTTACCATAGCCTCAAGTGTCATCTGACCTACGATTTCACGCATATTACCCTCAAGAACCTCACGGGCAACCTTAGCTATGTAGATAGGTTCTTTGTTGAGGAAGTTCTCAGCACCCAGCTTGATAAGCAGGGGATCGCTGCTGACTTTAACGTTTACGTTAGCGTCAACGTTAATGTTGATGTAATCGGCAGTTGGAACGGCACTGGAAGTTTTTACATCTACGGCGATGAGCTGGAGTTTCAGCTTATCCACACGCTCGAAGAAAGGAATCCTGATACTTGCCTTTCCGATGATAATTTTCTTTCTCAGACCTGAAATAATGTACGCTGTGTCTGGCGGAGCTTTTATGTAGCCAAGTGACAAGATAATAATAACCACTATTGCTACTATAATTCCGCCAACAATAAGGGATAATTTGCCTTCCATAATGATAATCCTCCATATCATGAAATATATGTTTTACGGTTTGCGGATACCGTACACGTCACACCTTGCGACGATACAAATATTATACCACATTTTTCTACATTTGTCAAGAGGTTAGGAAAAATTTTTGTTCAAAATAGGTAAAACATATTTATAGAAAAGATGATTTACCACTTGACTTTTTTGTACTAATGTGGTAAAATATATACATCTTTATAAAAGGGGGATTATAGTGAACACACAAAAATTGCCATTGCTCATCGGATTTAACCTGTTGCTTGCAGCAGCTGATGTGGTATTGCTCTCAAAGGGGATAACATCATTGAGTGATAACATACGGATTATAGTTATAATTGCAAGCATAATACTGTTTATTGTCGGGAATTATCTGATTCTTTCCATGGCTTACAAGAAACCTGTTGTAAAGGACAAGGCTAATGCTGATTATGACGATTTCGAGGACGCTTTCAAGGGTTGGAAAGGAATGAATACTCCATACGGCAAGCAGATTGATCAGGCACTAAAACAGCTTGAGCAGTTCAGGTCAAGAAAAGAAAAGCTGAAAGCTCTTTCAGAGGATAGTACATTTGATGCTGCGATTGATGAGGTACAGTCGAATATGTTCAGTAACTTCAATCGTATAATCAATAGATTGCTTATCTTTGACAAG
This sequence comes from uncultured Ruminococcus sp., assembly GCA_937902395.1. GTDB lineage: Bacteria > Bacillota > Clostridia > Oscillospirales > Ruminococcaceae > Ruminococcus. The sequence goes on along the minus strand of CALGTV010000047.1, from coordinate 26,395 downwards.
AATGACAATAATGATATCAACAGAAACGGAAACTACATAAAGAACATACTTATGACTAATGAGCAGTATCTTGAAGTTTTCCGCAGGTTTATTGATGAAATCTCAATGATTGGTGATTCATCGGAAAACAGTGCTACTCTCAGTCTCCAGACCATAACGGAATCTCTCAGAGAAATACGTACAAACGGAGAAACTGATGTGTTTGATGATATTAATAGCTGATAAGACATGAAAGGAAAAGGGATTATTATGAAAGAAAACAAAGGTAAAATTATTGGTACAATGTGCCTTATGGCAGTAATTGTTGCCGGTGTAGTCGGCGGCGGTATGGTCCTGACAAAAAATATAGGCAAAAGCGAAAGAGAAATTTCCCATGAGGAAGCTATGGAGGATCTTCCGAAGCTTCTGAAAAAAATTAATGTTACTACTGTGGAACCAAGAAAGGCACAGGTTCAGATTGGCGGTACATCACTTATTGATGAATTGCCCGATATTTCAAAATATCCTCTCAGCGTAAGTGGTGACGGCGATATTGATATCGAGATTTTCTCATCTACGGAGAAATCAAGCAAGGGCACTGACGGCTGGCTTAACGAGGTTGCTGATAACTTCAACGACGAGGATTTTGAAATAGACGGATATGATGTATCTGTTTCAGTTCGTCCTGTAGCGTCGGGACTTTCTGTAGACTATATTGTATCAGGAAAATATGTTCCTCATGCGTTTACTCCCTCAAATGAGCTTTGGGGAAAAATGATTGAAGCAGAAGGCGCGGATATTGAACTTATTGATAAAAGTATAGTAAGCAACACCGCGGGTATACTTGTCAGCAAGGATACATATTCAGAAATTGAGAAAAAATATGATTCAGTTTCTATAAATAGCGTAATACAGGCGACCGTTGACGGTACAATTGCAATGGGTTATACAAATCCCTATGCTTCATCAACAGGACTTAATTTCCTTGTATCAGCCCTTAACTGCTTTGACAGTTCCGATATGCTCAGTACAAAGGCTGTGGAATCATTTATTGATTTTCAGGCGAATGTACCATTTGTAGCGTATACAACTCTTCAAATGCGTGAAGCAGCCGAATCCGGTGCACTTGATGCATTTATCATGGAAAATCAGACATTGTATAATGACCCCTCACTTAAAAATTATAAGTTCATTCCTTTTGGCGTTGAGCATAACAATCCTATGTATTCTCTTGGAAATCTCACTTCTGAGGAACAGGAAATACTTGATATGTTCATAGAGTACTGCAAGAATGACGAATCACAGAAGCTTGCAGATAAATATGGATTTAATCAGATAAAGGATTATAAATCTGATATTCCCGAGATTGAGGGAACGTCTCTTATTTCCGCACAGAAGCTGTGGAAAGAGGAAAAGGATGCAGGAAAGCCTGTTGTAGCTGTATTTGTTGCAGATACATCGGGAAGTATGGACGGCGAGCCTATCGCTCAGCTTAAACGCTCTCTCATAAATGCTTCACAGTATATCGGTGAGGATAACAGCATAGGACTTGTTACATACAATAATGATGTTCAGATAAATCTGCCTATAGCGAAGTTCGATATTAACCATAGAGCTTATTTCACAGGTGCTGTTGAGGATATGTCACCTTTTGGAAGTACTGCAACTTTTGATGGTGTTGCAGTTGCGGCAGATATGCTTATGAAAGCAAAGGAAGATAATCCTGATGCTAAAATAATGATGTTTGTGCTCAGTGACGGTGTAACAAATATTGGCTGTTCCCTTAAAGATGTTTCAGGTATTATTCAGGCACTTGAAATACCGATTTATACCATCGGATACAATGCAGATCTTGAGGAACTCGGCAAGCTTTCAGCTATAAATGAAGCAGCAAGCGTAAATGCTGATTCTGATGATGTTGTATATGCGTTGAAAAACCTATTTAATGCACAGGTATAAATTTAAAATAATCCGCACGGTTTAACTGTGCGGATTTTGTCATATAATAGCATATATTAAGTCTGTGATTCAGATATTTTCATTCAGAATATGGTATACGACAAAATATAACATTTAATTCATGATATAATTGAAACATCACCGATTGAATGGAGATGTTTGTGTTGAAAAAAGTAAAGGAAAGAAAAAAGATATCTACAGCGGCAGGATCAGTTCTTGCATTTGCAGGGGGATTTCTATTTTCAGGAGGAACAATTGCAGGTGCGGCATCATTTGCGGATATATCCTTAGTTGGAGCTGTAAATCTTCCCTGTGCCGCCTCGGCTTTTCTTGGAGCAATTCTGAGATGTATCTTGACGGATTCAGTGGGAAAATGCATTGTAAAGCTTGGGGCAATGGCTGTTATTGTGATTGCAAAGATGTTTTCACAGATTTTCAGCCGTCCTGTTGCTTCTGGAATATTGACAGCATCCGCGGTTATTCTTGCAGGTTCTTCAGTTTCTGTTCTCATTGGTGAATTTCCGCAGAAACTGCTTTTTTACGCAATATATGGCACTATATCGGGATTTTCAACATTTGCTGCGTGTGCATTGTGGGCAGAGTATTGCAAAAGTAATGTAATTGGTCTCAAAGGTAAAAACGGCTGTTATATTGGAGTTGTGTACATTATCATATCAGCAGTTCTGTGTTCTGTGAATACGCCTGTAATAAATTTAGGAATTGTTATTATATCAGCTATTTCTGTTTTTTCAGCATATTTCTACGGCGGTTTCAGTGGCGCAGTATGCGGTGCCCTTGGTGTAAGCGGAGCATTTTTAGCCTCATCTGAAACGGGTACGGCAGCAGCAATTCTTCCGGCAGCGGCACTAATTACAGGATTTGTAGGCAAGGATAGGCTGTTATTATCTGCGGCAGTATTTATAGTATCAGAATTTATGCTCAGCGTTTTCATGGGCGGAGCGATATCCGTTGAAATGACATTCAGCATCATCTGCGGCGGAGCATTATTTATCACCGCCGCACCTCATTATCAGGAAAAATGGCTTTCTGTAGGAGAAAAAAGTGACGAAAAAAATCCTGATATAAATAAGATTAAAACAAATTTTCTTTCCGATGTTATCGATGCTGTACGCTGTGATTCCTCTAAAATTTCAGCGGCGCTTATTTCAGCTCAGCGTAAAATGTACAAGGAATCCACACCTAAAAATAATATATGTGGTATGTGTTATCGCCGCGAAATATGCCGCGAGGAAATGGGCGAAATATCGGGAGAGATAATCCCTGTTCTGCCAGAGGAATGCGTAAACAAAAAAGAGGCGGCTGAGGAATATGAGAAATTATTCAGACTTTCCACAGCACAGCGTCTAATGGATTTGCGCTATTCTGATGAACGCAGGCTTATTATGGAACAGTTCGGCATTATTTCGGATATTGTCAGAGTTTCGGGGGAGCGTGACGGAATAAGGTATTCTCAATCAGTTTCTGCGAATATTGAAGATGCTTTGGGGAATCATAATATTAATATTTTACGCTGCTGGGCAGGTTATACCATTTCGAACCGCTTGACAGCAGAAATATTTTTCAGCGCCGGAGAGATTCCGGAATCAACTGAAAGGATATGCGGTATATTATCAGATATTCTCGGTATGCGCCTTGAAGCATCAGCCTCAGTAAGTTCTGAAAAAGAGCTGAAAATCGGAATATATGAACCACCTGTATTTGATATTGAGATTCATTCTGCTGCTATATGTGCTGCAGGTTCAAAGCTCAGCGGCGATAGTTCAGCATCATTTTCCGACAGTACGGGCAAGCGTTACATTGTATTATCAGACGGTATGGGAAGCGGAAAAAATGCTGCAGTGGATTCCCACATGGTAATTGGTCTTTTCCGTCGGCTTGTTTGCAGTGGCATGAAGCCTGAACTCGCTGTAAGACTTGTTAATTCCGTTATGGTGACAAAATCCCGCGAGGAATCCTTTGCAACTCTTGACGCAGTAATACTTGACCTTGATAGCTGTACTGCAGTTTCAGTAAAATCAGGTGCAGCTCCCACGATAATCCGAAGAGGAAACGATGTTATAAAGCTTTCATCACCAGTTTTTCCTATAGGCATTGTAGAGGAGGCGGAGCTTTGCATATCAGAGCAGAAGCTTTCAGAGGGTGATATGATAATAATGTTTTCAGACGGAATATCAGAGAATGCCAATCTATTTATAAAAGAGCTTCTTCTTAGCGGCGGTGATATACGGGATATTGTAAGAGAAATTACTGTCAAAGCAGGAGTATTCAATCCTACGATTCGTTCGGATGATGTAACTGTAATTGGCATAAAAATTGTAAAAAAATAAAAGTTATAATGTCGTTTTTTTTACTTGAGAAATACAATGGTCGTACAAGAAAAAGATTTACATATTGTTAAGAAAATAATAACAAATTGTCAATAGTTGAATTTATTTAACAAACGATTTAACTGTTACCCCTTTGAAGTTTAGCAAAATGCACATAAAACAACAGTAATATTTATATCTTTATCTAAAATATTGTGCAAATTTGCAAAAAAACTTGATAATTTCTACCGTTTCTGGTATAATATTTATGGACATAAACTGGACAAGCTATTTATGAGTTGTGTTCATGTTTGTTTTGGGATTTGTCAGAAACGATATCTACTTATTTTATGTCCAAAACCGATTTTGCAGTTGGTATTATCTCATTGAATCGGTCATTAGCAAAGGGGGCTGAATTATGTCAGTTAATAATAACAATCCTAACGATTTTCCACTGTATCTCTATTATCAGGGAAAAAATTACGAAGCGTGGAAATTCTTTGGGGTACATTCAAGAAAAAAAGGCCGCGGTAAATACTATACATTCAGAGTATGGGCTCCTAACGCTGTGAGCGTCTCCGTTGTTGGCGATTTTAATGAATGGAACAGGAATAAAAATCCCATGAAGCCTGTTGCAGACGGCATATGGGAGACAGAAATATCAAAATTGGAACAGTTTGATATCTACAAATACAGTATTGAGACTAAGGACGGTAGAATTTTGCTTAAATCTGACCCTTATGGTGCTCATTTTGAAACTCGTCCGGGTACTGCTACCAAGATTTATGAGAGTGAGTACAAGTGGAACGATGCTAAATGGTATGAGGAAAAGAAAAAACGTTCCGTTTATAAAAGTCCGATGAATATTTATGAGGTACATCTAAATTCATGGTACAATACAGGAGAAGAAGAAGTATTCACCTCCTATATCAATTTTGCAAGAAAGATAATTCCCTATGTGAAGAAAATGTCGTATACTCATATAGAGCTTATGCCTTTGACAGAGTTTCCATATGACGGCTCATGGGGATATCAGGTAACTGGATATTATGCGCCTACATCAAGATACGGAACTCCTGATGATTTCAGGCGTATGATTGATATGTTCCACGAGGCAGGAATCGGAGTTATTCTGGACTGGGTACCTGCACATTTTCCAAAGGATGCTCCGGGATTATATGAATTTGACGGCACTTGCTGCTATGAGTATACTGATGAACGCAAAAAAGAGCATAAGGCATGGGGTACCCGTGTGTTTGACTATGGACGCCCTGAGGTGTGTTCTTTCCTGATTTCAAGTGCTAATTACTGGTTTACTGAAATGCACGTTGACGGTTTGAGAGTTGATGCGGTAGCTTCTATGCTATACCTTGACTACGACCGACGTGACGGTGAGTGGACAGCAAATATACACGGTGGAAATGAAAATCTTGAAGCTGTGGCATTTCTGAAAAAACTGAATGAAGCCGTATTTTCAATGCATCCTGACGCTCTGATGATTGCAGAGGAATCAACAGCATGGCCAATGGTAACAAAGCCTACCAGTGCGGGCGGACTTGGTTTCAATTTCAAGTGGAACATGGGTTGGATGAATGATATGCTCAGTTATATGTCTCTTGACCCTATTTATCGCTCATTTAACCATGATAAAATAACATTCTCATTCTTTTACGCATTTTCCGAGAATTATATTCTTCCCATATCTCATGATGAAGTGGTATACGGTAAATGTTCACTTATTGAGAAAATGCCCGGTGAGGGTGAAAATAAATTCTCATCATACCGCGCATTTCTTGCGTATATGATAGCGCATCCCGGAAAGAAACATCTCTTTATGGGGCAGGAATTCGCACAGTATAAAGAGTGGAATTATCAGACACGTCTTGAATGGGAGCTTATTGATGAAAATCCCTTTAATAAACGGGTTTCATTGTTTAATCAGAAGCTAAATAAGTTTTATATTGAAAATTCACCTTTGTGGCAGTGTGATGATTCATGGGGGGGATTCAGCTGGATTTCCAATGATGACTATAAACAAAGCGTTGTAGCGTTCAGAAGAATAGACGATGAGGGTAATGAAATTATTGCAGTGTGTAATTTTGTCCCTGTTCAGCGTGATGATTATCGTATAGGCGTTCCGAAAAAGGGAACATATAAAGTTGTGTTCAATACAGATGCAGCGGAATTCGGCGGAAGCGATGTATCTGCTAAATCATATAAATCTGAGAAGATTTCAATGCACGGTTATGAAAACAGTATTTCAATGACACTTGCACCGCTTTCAGTAATGTATCTAAAAACTACTGCAAGAAAAAAGAGCAGTAAGTCTGACGAAAGTATAAATACAAGTACTGTAAAGAAAACAAGAACAGCTTCAAAAAAGAAAAAATTATCAGCAGATGATAAGTGATATAAAATCATGAGAGTTGAAAATCGTTATTTCAGCCCATGAGTTGTATTGCATTTTAATGATTACAAAAATATCGGAATGCAGTAATTTCAGGAGGACCATATTATGTATACTAAGAAAAAAGTAGTTGCAATGCTTCTGGCAGGTGGTCAGGGAAGCAGATTGTACGCTCTTACCAAAAATGTTGCAAAGCCTGCCGTTCCATACGGCGGAAAATACCGTTTGATTGATTTCCCTCTATCGAACTGTACAAATTCAGGAATTGATACTGTAGGTGTGTTGACTCAGTATCAGCCACTTGTACTTAATGAGTATATCGGAAACGGTCAGCCATGGGATCTTGATAGAATGAACGGCGGAGTTCATGTTCTTCCACCATATGAATCACAGGCAGGAGCTTCATGGTACGAGGGTACAGCTAATGCTATTTATCAGAATATGAATTTTATCAGACGTTATGATCCTGAATATGTTGTGGTTTTAGGCGGCGACCATATTTACAAAATGGATTATTCCAAAATGGTTGATTTTCATATAGCAAATAATGCAGATTGTACAATTTCTGTAATTGATGTTCCTCTTGCAGAGGCTTCGCGTTTTGGTATAATGATATGTGATGAAAACAATCAGGTGCTTGATTTTGTTGAAAAACCAAAGGAACCAAAATCAACTCTTGCTTCAATGGGTATATACGTATTCAGCTGGAAAAAGCTTGAAAAGTATTTGATTGAAAATGAGGAAGATGCAAACGCAAAGCGCGAAAGAGGGGAGAAATGGTCAAAGGATTTCGGCAAGGATATCATTACTTCCATGCTTCGTGATAAGCAGAGACTTTTTGCATATGAATTTGCAGGTTATTGGAAGGATGTAGGTACTCTCGGTTCTCTTTGGGAAGCAAATATGGATCTTCTTACACCGTCATTGCCTCTGGATTTACACGACAAAAGCTGGAGAATATATTCAAGAAGCAGTTATATGCCTCCACAGTATATTGGTGAAAATGCAAATATTGAAAATTCAATGATAGCAGAAGGCAGTAATGTGGACGGTTCGGTAGATTCCTCAATTCTTTTTGCAGGAGTTACAGTTGAAAAGGATGCAATTGTAAATTATAGTATAATTATGCCGGGTGCAGTAATAAAATCAGGTGCTGTTATAGAGTATGCTATAATTGGCAGTGATTGTGTGATTGAAAGTGGAGCCCGTATCGGTAAACGTCCCGAGCAGGTAGAAGATAAGGACGGCTGGGGTATTGCAGTCGTTGGTCATAATGTAACGGTATCAAGCGGCAAATCTGTAGAGCCTACAGAGATTGTCAGCGAAAATATCTGAGTACAGTCGGGAGGTTTCAAAATATGAGTAGTGTTAATTATAATGTTTTAGGACTTGTTTTTGCAAATATGCATGAATCTACTGTAAACGACCTTACAGAGCATAGAACAATGGGTTCAATTCCATTCGGCGGACGTTACAGACTTGTAGATTTCCCTCTTTCAAATTTTGTAAATTCAGGAATTACAAAAGTCGGAGTTATTACAAAGGCAAATTACGGTTCACTTTTGGATCATATTGGTTCGGGACGTGATTGGGATCTTTCACGTAAAAAAGGCGGACTTCATCTTTTGCCGCCATATAGTCATACAGGCGGAGGTATCTACAAAGGAAGATTGGATGCGCTGAGCAATATCTGGAGCTTTGTTGAGCATTCCAAGGAAAAATATATTATTCTGGCAAACTGCGATGTTGTAACAACCATTGATTTTGTACCTGTAATTCATCAGCATGAAAAAACAGGTGCTGATATTACTCTTGTATATGGTCAAGGTTATTATGACGGGGACAAGAACAGAAGTACTACAATTCTTCAATTTGAGGAGGATAATACACTCAGAGATGTTCTTGTTGCTCCACGAATAAAAGGCGAGTGCAAACAATGGCTTGATATGTTTATTATCAGTAAAGAACTGCTGAGAGAAATTGTCCTTGCAGCAAGAAGTGACAACAGCTACAGTTTCACAAGAAAGATTCTTCAGAATAAGGAAAGCAAATATAAAATTATGGGATATGAGCATGAAGGTTTATTTATGCGTATTGATAGTCCGCTTAGTTATTACGAAGCAAATAAAAAGCTTCTGGATTCTGAAACAAGAAAAGCAATTTTTAAATACAAAACACCGGTTTATACAAAGGTTGGGGATAATGCTCCTGTTAAGTACGGTTTAGAATCCAGTATCAGCAATTCACTTATAGCTGATGGATGTATTATTGAGGGAACAGTTAAGAATTCAATCCTTTTCAGAGGTGTAAAGGTAGCGAAGGGAGCTGTTGTTGAAAACTCCGTAATTATGCAGGGAACAGTAATCGGAGAAAATTGCACAGTATCTTCTATTGTAGCTGATAAAAATGTTGAAATATTTAACGGCAGATCTCTTAATGCATCGGTAAGCTGTCCGTTGTATGTCCCTAAAAATAGCCAAATCAAAGATTGATAATTTCTGATGGGGTTCCCTGATAATATTATCATTAAGATTAAGAGGTTCTCTTAATATGAAAGCAGGGAGCAAAAGTTCCCTGCTTTTTTCAGACCTATGATTTACTGAAAGGATAAAAATTTATGAACATACTTTTTGCAGCCAGTGAAGCTGTACCCTATGCGGCTTCGGGCGGCCTTGGAGATGTTATTGGCTCATTGCCTAAAGCTATAGCTGAAAGAGGTTATAATTGTGCTGTTGTAATTCCGCTTTATAAATCGATAACTGATGAAATGCGTTTGCATATGGATTTTGTAGCAAATATCACTGTTGATGTATCATGGAGAAAGCAGTACTGCGGCATTTTAAAGGCAAAGAAAAACGGTATAACCTATTACTTTATTGATAATGAATACTATTTTAAGCGAGAGGGAATGTACGGCTTTTACGATGATTGTGAAAGATTCGTATTTTTCGCAAGAGCCGTTCTGGAGATGATTAAACATATCGGGTTTAAGCCTGATATTATAAGCTGTAATGATTGGCAGACAGCATTGATACCCGTATATTATCGCTTGTATTACAAGTATCAGCAGGGATATGACAATCTTAAAACGGCATTTACAATACATAATATTGAGTATCAAGGCAAATACGGCATGGAGGTTCTCAATGAGCTTATGGGAATTCCTCCTTATAATGCAGGACTTCTTGAATATGACGGCTATGTAAATATGCTGAAAGGTGCAATTGAAACAGCGGATAAAATAATTACCGTTTCACCAACATATGCAAAGGAGCTTCTTGATCCATGGTATGCTCATGGACTTGACCGTATACTTGTAACAAAACAAGAATATATGACAGGAATACTCAATGGAATTGATATGGATATGTACAATCCTGAAATTGATCCTTATATTGCTTGTAATTATTCCCAAAACGACGTTTCTGGAAAAGACATGTGTAAAAAGGCTTTGCTCAGTGAGCTCGATCTAAGTGATGATGACAGTGCTGTAATCGGCATTGTAACGCGCATGGTGAAGCATAAGGGGATAGACCTTATCCGATGTGTGTTTGAGCAGGTAGTTGAAAAGGGAATGAAATTTGCTATTCTTGGAAGCGGTGAAAGGATATATGAAGAATTTTTCATAGAAATGGCACGTCGTTATCCTGATAGAGTATCAGTTACAACACAGTTCAATCCAGAACTGGCGCGGAAAATATATTCAGGTTCTGATATGTTCCTTATGCCCTCGCAGAGTGAGCCGTGCGGCCTTGCACAGCTTATAGCTATGAGATATGGTACAATACCTGTAGTGCGTAAAACGGGCGGTTTAAAGGATACTGTACGCGATAACGGAGGAGTTGACGGAAACGGTTATACTTTCCTGACGTATAATGCAGGTGATATGCTTGACGCATTGTATCGTGCAAAGGCGGATTATGATAACAAGCCGAAGTGGAATGAACTCGTGAAGCGTGCAATATCCTGCGATTACAGTTGGGAGAAGTCTGCAAAGACATATATTGATATGTTTGAGGATATGATTATTGATAACAATTCTTGAAATAACAGTATACAAAAAGGAGCTTTGCGCTCCTTTTTGTATGCTGTTATTTCTTATAAAGCAAATAAAACAAAAATTCCGCAATCTTACGACTGCGGAATTAAAAGTGAGACATGAGGGATTTGAACCCTCGACCCTACGCTTAAAAGGCGTATGCTCTACCGACTGAGCTAATGTCTCGTATTTGTTCTTGTCCCGAACACCTTATATATTATACAGGAAAAATAGTCATTTGTCAATAGTAAATTTAGAAAAACGGCAAAATTAACGAAATAGTGAGTGCATATGTAATTGAGTTGTAAAATTCTACAAATGTAAAAAAAGTGCTTGACAAATGAGAACAAAAGTGATATAATATATATTGTTGTGAGAGCAATGTGCTTGTAGCTCAGCTGGATAGAGTGACTGGCTACGAACCAGTAGGTCAGGGGTTCGAATCCCTTCAGGCACGCCAATATCATTATCGACTAGAAAAAACACGCTTTGCGTGTTTTTTTCTATTTTCAGCAAAAATTATATCAAGAGAATATCTGAAGAAGTAACATAAAATAAAAAACAGACTGCAGTTGATTTTTTTACTACAGTCTGTTTTTATTTGTGGCATTATATGCCTTATGAAAGGAGAGTGATGTTATCTGGCTTGGATTCGCAAATCTTCATCTTTATATCAATTTCAGAAAGGATAGCTGATAAATCTAATGTCACAAATGCTGTATGGCATCCTCATCATACGACAGTATACTTTCGTCGTCTGCCTTGATATAAATTATTTCTTGCCTACTAATTTTATGGGGTGGTATCAACAGACTCGTTTGTGGACTGTTCAGAAGATTCCATTTCGTTATTTGCTTCATGAAGAACTACGTCAACATCTATATCCTGACCGTCACGGTGAACTTTCAGAGTGATTGTTTCTCCTGCTTTGAATTTGTTTTTTATGTTGTTCAGTTCATCCATGGTTGTAACGGCTTCATCGTTGACACCTATGATTATATCACCAACACGGATACCTGCTGCTTCAGCGGCACTTCCATCGGCTATTGAACGAACATATACTCCCATTGGAAGTCCAAGATAGCTTGAATAAACGCTGTCGATATCAACTGCGGAAATACCAATCTGAGGTCTTCCTTTGACGTACTTGTAATTAACAAGGTCATCAATAATTTCTTTAGCTTTGTTGATAGGGATAGCAAAACCAAGTCCCTCTACAGAAGCGCTTCCGTAACTGGAAGACATTTTGGCTGAGTTGATACCAACCACTTGACCACAACTGTTAAGAAGCGGACCGCCTGAGTTACCCTCATTTATAGCTGTATCTGTTTGAATAAGTGTCATCTGACGGTCGTTGATTGAAATTTCTCTATCACGAGCGGAAACGATTCCACTTGTAACAGTACCGAAAAGCTCAAATCCAAGAGGATTTCCTACAGCAATTACAAGTTCTCCGACGCGAAGTTCATCGGAGTTTCCGAAAGTAGCGGGAGTGAATCCGGTAGCATCAATTTTAAGAACTGCAAGGTCTGTTTCGACGTCAAAAGCGACGATTTTAGCATCATATTCTTCTTCATCGTTGAAAAGTACTGATACCTCTTTAGCTTCACCTGCGTTATATTCCTCGGTATCCTCCATATAAACAACATGAGCATTTGTAACAATATAGCCGTCCTCGGTCATAACTATACCAGTACCTGTGCCGATACCCTCACGAGTTTCAGGTTCTGACTCAAATCCCCAACCCCAAGGATTGAAACTGCCGAAGCTGTTGCTGGGCATATATTCAATTTCAAAAAGAGAAGAGATACCTACAACAGAGGGCATGACCTCATCAACAATATCGGGGAGATATTTTGCGTCAGAACGAGCGGCTATTTCGAAAAGTCCGGGAACATTTCCCGCAGGCATTTCTTTTTCAGTATCAGGAGTGGTGTTATTATTTGTTTTCACGGTTTCTTGTTTTTTAGAAGATTCCTTATCATCAGCTTCGTCTTCCTGAAAACGCTGACTGCTGCTCATATATCGTGTAGCTTGGACACCGCAGGCACATCCGATTCCAAGACACAGCAAAGTAGCTGCAATTTTTAGACCTGTATGCTTTTTAGGTTTTTGGGGCTTCTGCGGGGAAGTATCATCCGAATAATACGAATAATTTTCCTCCTGATTATAATATCTATCATCCTGATTATAGTTGTTATTATAATCATTAAACATATCTGACATGGCGCAACCTCATTTCATGATATTTTCATATTTATATTATAATCAATTATGTGATAATTATATGATAAGTGACCGAAAAGTGATTAACAAATTTTTACATTGAAAAACAAAAAAAGTCTGCCGAATTCAGCAGACTTTTTAAAATATATTTTATTTGTTAAGTTTTTCGTAAGTTTTAGCAGTGAATTTTTCGCTATATACAAGAAATCTCTTGTGAGTACCACAGCCGATTTCTCCACATTCGTCGTATGCCTTGACTTCGAAAGTGAATTCGCGGCCGTTCATTGCGGTAAGTACAGCTTCAGCAGTCACATTCATTGTATCAGGAGTGGCGGAAATATGCTTTATATTAAGCTCTGTACCAACAGTAGTTTCACCCTCGTCGAGATATTCTGCAAGACAATCACAGGCAGATGCTTCCATAAGAGCAACCATTGCAGGCGTTGCGAATACTTTAAGAGAACCGCTTCCCATTGTAGCTGCAAAATTGTTTTCATTTACAGTTGTTTTTGCAAGACCTTTAACATTTACATTGATTTCTTTCATTTTAATCTTCTCCTTTGCTTGCTTCAAGAATTTCCTCGGGAATAGGACAGGGTGACATTACCTCGCCAACAACTCTGTCGTATGTCAGAACGTCAAGTTCTTCGTTATCGGGAGTTCCGTCGTTGTAATCAGTTGAATACACAGGAACAGTTTTGAGATTTTCGTCCATATTCTCAATAAATGCATCGTGGGGAGCATCTATAATATCAGCGATAATGTAAGGAACATAGAAGAATGAGAATTTGTTTTCCGGTACTGATGAGAAATCAGCGCCATAATTACTCCAGAAAAAATATTTCTGTTCATAAAGAGTGCTGCAATTTTGCCCTGTGATGTTAAGCTGATTGTATACGCTTGTTTCGCCTCTTAATGAGGGGAAGTGGTCGCCTACAAAGAATACCAAAGTTGGTTCATCGAGCTTTTTCAGTTCATCAAGGAAAGCTGTAAGCCCCTCGTTAGTGTGCTGTACCCACTGGAGGTAGTTGCCAATTTCATCTGTAGGGTCTTCGCCTTGGTCGTATGGCTGATGATTCTGCATTGTTGTGGTATGAATGTACATAGGTTCATCAGTTGTGTTTACGAGGTGCAAAAGCTGATTGAAGATAGTGTTATCGTCAACATATGTTCCGTAGTGGTCAACAGGAACAGTGAAATCTGTTACCCCTTCAATATCATCGTGGAAAATCATTTTGTCAAAGCCGAAATCACTGTATACTCTTGTTCTGCTGTAGAACGAGCCTTGGAATGGGTGGACATATGCTGTCTTATATCCCCAACTCTTGTAATACTGAGCGAAAGCAGGCTGTTCGCGGTCTGCAAGCTCTCTCTGAGGCATATTTGGAGTGTTGAGACCTCTTACAGGAAGACCAAAAAGAAGCTCGAATTCTGAACGTACTGTATAACTTGCGTAAGTTGGTGTAATGGCGATACCGCTTTTTCCCTCTGCGCAGGCTTTGTCAAAACCCTCATAATATGAATCAGATATGCCGAGTTCGTCGAATACACGGAAATCCGCATAAGATTCGCTCATAATTACAATAACATTTGGTTTCTTTCCGCCATTGAAATTTTCACTTGTGTCTACATCTGCGTCTGTAAGTTCATCGATGTATTCCTCGCTGTAGTTGTCAGGTTCAACGAGTCTGTTTTCAAAGCTTTCGGAAGCAGTCTCTACGAGAAATGCAAGGAAGCTGTTGTTGTCGAATTTTTCATTAAGCAGAAAAGCGTTGCTTGCGGCAGTTGTATCAAGCTTAAAGAAGTTGTAAACAGGAGTGTAAAAGCTTGGAAATACAATCATGCAAATGCTGATAACGGAGCACACAGCAACGGTTACGGCTCTTTTTACACCGTTTCTTCTGGGAAGTTTGGGGTTGAAATGGAATACAAGCCAACAGAAAGCCATAACAATAAGACAGTAAATTATGAGATTTGGCGTGATTTTTATGTAGGCGAAAGATTTCAGGCTTTTAACACTTTTGAAAAGTTTCATATCTGACAAAATCAGGTGATTTCCGTTAGTGCCGAATTTGAACAGTTCAGTAATACTTAACGCCATATACACAAAACTGTGAATTGATGTAGCTATCCAGCCCTTTCGGAAGATAGCTAAAAGAAGCAAGTAAACGAGTCCTGCTGCTACAAAGTTGAATGCAAGAACGGAGGGACGTTCAGCAGCAAATTCGAGGAAGTTTCCCACATGTTTAAATTGATTTATCTCCGCCATGCAGACTATGAAAATCGGGAAAATTATCATGAGAATGATGTTGAGCACCTTGAATTTTTTAGAATTTTCTTCGCGTTTTTGATTGTATTTTTTTGCAAAGTCAAGGATTTTATTAAATTTTGTTTTAATCAAATCTGTCATTTTATAAAACCTCCAAATATAGAAATATCCGTCGGATTATTTGTTTCCGCAAGATATAATATACCATATAATTATAAAAGATTCAAGGGCTTTTAAAAATTATCATAATTCTGTCACTTTTTTCGGAGTTTTGGTAAATGTGTACGGAATGATACTATTAAATTTGTGTATTATGACAATTAAAAAATGAGACGCAATATGGTATAATTGTTTGGTAAGGAGCGTGAAGATTTTGAAAAAAGCAGTTGTAACAGGAGGGGCAGGCGGAATTGGTTCGGCAATTTGCAGAGCCCTTGCAAAAAACGGTTACTATGTGTATGTAGGATATTCTTCATCGACGGAAAAAGCTGGAAATTTAGCCAATGAAATACATGGTGAAGCTGTAAAAATTGATGTTTCTGATTCTGATTCAATAGAATTTGCTGTCGGAAATGTCGGAAATGTTGAGCTGCTTGTAAATAACGCAGGTTTATCGGAAATTGATTTGTTTACTTCAATATCAAGAGAAAAAAGTTCGAAAATAATGCAGGTTAATCTGCTCGGTACAATGGAATTGACAAGAAAATTTCTACCTGATATGATTCACAGAAAATCAGGATGTATAATAAATATCGGTTCTATGTGGGGAGAGGTTGGCGCTTCCTGTGAAGTGGATTATTCAGCCTCAAAAGCAGGTTTGATAGGTTTTACAAAGGCACTTGCTAAGGAAGTTGCGCCGTCTGGAATTCGTGTAAACTGCATATCTCCCGGATTCATTATGACGGAGATGAACAGCCGTTTTTCCGCGGAAGATTTAGAGCTTATCCGCGAGGAAATCCCTCTTGGTATTTTCGGTGAACCACGACATGTCGCAGATGCTGTCGAATTTCTTGCTTCGGAAAAGGCAGAATATATCACAGGCCAGATAATCGGCGTGAACGGTGGTATGGTCGTTTAATGCGGAAATTTTGAAAAATTATGAAAAATGCTTGACAAGCCTGAAAAAATATGGTATACTATTCAAGTATCGTGTTGATGACACGGTAGTATTATCCTTGCCCGCAGTAAGTTGTCGGGCGGAATCCAGAAGGAGGTGTACAGAAATGGCAAAGGTATCCGCTAAATACGAGGTAATGGTTGTATTCAGCCTCAAGAACGGAGAGGAGCCCATGAAGGCTCTCGTTCAGAAGTTCGAGGAGAGAATCAAGCGTCATGCTGAAGCTGTTGAAGTCAACGAGGATTGGGGTAAGCGTAAGCTTGCATATCCTATCGAGGACGAGACAGAGGGCTACTACGTAATTTACACATTCGTTTCTAAGCCTGATTATCCCGCTGATCTTTCAAGACGTCTCAACATCACAGACGGTGTTCTTCGTTCACTGGTAACAGTTGCTGAATAATCCGTATTTCATTATTTCGTAAGGAGGTTGTCAGATGAATAAAGTTATTTTAATGGGCAGACTTACTGCTGACCCTGAGTTGAGACAGACTCAGAGCGGTATTTCTTCCTGTAGATTCACTGTAGCTGTCAACAGAAGCTTTGTTGATAAGAATACCGGTCAGAGACAGGCTGATTTTATCACCTGTATGGCGTGGCGACAGACAGCAGAGTTTGTTACACGTTATTTCCGCAAAGGAAGTATGATCTGCGTTGAAGGTTCGCTTAGAACAGGCAGTTATCAGGACAGAAATCATCAGGATGTAACACATTATACTACTGATGTTTATGTTGATAATGTTGAGTTTACCGGCTCAAAGCAGGAAACCGGCACAAACGGAAACAGCTATAATGATGGTAACAACGGCTATAATAACAATTATGGCGGCGGTTACAACAATAACTATAATAATTATCAGGCACCACCTCAGCAGGCAGCTCCACCACCGCAGCCTGCTATGCCAAATAATGATAGTATGTCTTACGGAAATTCCGGGGATTTCGAAGAAATCCTCAGCGATGGCGACGTACCATTCTGATTGAATGAAAATTGAGCTGAATCATTATTACGAAAGGAGAAATTGTCATGGAAAGAGAGAGAAATTCTCGTCCCTCAAAGAAGCCCCGCAAGAAGGTATGTATGTTCTGTGCGGACAGAATTGAGAGAATTGACTATAAGGATCTCGCTAAGCTGAGAAAGTGCATGACTGAGAGAGCTAAGATTCTTCCCAGAAGAGTTACAGGCACTTGTGCATTCCACCAGCGTGAGCTTACAGTTGCTGTTAAGAAGGCAAGACAGATTGCACTTCTTCCTTACGTTAGCGACTAATAAAAATAATGAGGCAAGAGACAAGGTTTTTACTTGTCTCCTGCCTCTTATTTGTTATTCCGCGGCATCTCAGAAATAACAAATAATTTGTTACTGGTGGGCTGTGCTTACTGCAAATTCCTCGTTCTTTCTGAAGAGGAGAGAAATGCACCATACAGCTGAAATTGCTACAAGAATGTAGACTGCTCTTGCTGCAAGGCTTCCTGCACCTCCAAGTAACCATGCAACCAGGTCAAGCTCGAAAATTCCTACAAGACCCCAGTTGATTCCTCCGACAATAAGGAGGATAAGTGCGATTTTGTCCCACATAAGTGAACACCTCTTTTCAAGCGCCATACTTTTCAACGCCTGAAATTATTATTGCAGAAAATCACAGAAATATACAGGGAAAATATGTAAAAAATAAACACCCCGAAAGGTGTTTAAAGTGTGTGTTTATGTATTGTCTGCTTTTTTGATTACTTAATGATTTTGATTACTTAACGATGAATCTGTCGATATCAGCTAAGAACTTTTCAGCATCATCTGTGTGGATGTTGAGCTCGATGGGCTTTGAGAGGTCAAGGCTGAAAATACCCATAATGGACTTAGCGTCTACAGCGTATCTGCCTGATACGAGGTCGATGTCAAATTCGTACTTCATAACTGTGTTTACGAAGTCCTTAACGTCGTTGATTGCCTGAAGTGAAACAGTTGTCTTAGTCATAATCATTACCTCCTGATTGTGAATGGTTGTTTTTTCTTGTTTATCTTTTCTTCCTTTGCGGATTTCCCTTCCGCAAGTATATAATAACACTAAAAAACGCCTATGTCAAGGGGTTTTTTATAAATTCGGCATTTTGGCGATTAATGTTGTTTATTCTTTCCATGTTTTTGGAGATAAAGAATAATTATTCACACTGCACAAAATGGAATCTTGAAATTTGTGCAGATTAAACATTAAGAATTTTCTGATAAAAGGATGGAATATGTATAAAGTATATTTTATAACTTTCGGCTGCAAGGTCAGTCAGTATGAAACTGAATGTATGCGAAGCTGCTTTGCTTCAAATGGATTTGATATTGCGGATTCCGAAGATAAAGCGCAGATTTTTGTTGTAAACTCTTGCACCGTCACGGGAAGCGGAGATAAAAAATCTCTTTATGCTGTGAGACGGCTCAGACGCGCTTATCCCGATTCAGTTATAGTTCTGACGGGGTGTCTTCCACAGAGCAACAAGGATATTGGAGAAGTGTGTCCGGAAGCTGATATTATAAACGGCACTAAAGAGCGTGATAAAATTCCTGCACTTGTTAAGCAGGTTATTGCGGATAAATCGCGGATATTTCATGTTCCTGAATTTGTGTCGGGGGAGAAATTTGATGATATTCCATATGAAAGCTCATTCAGTCAGACCCGCGCCTTTATGAAGATACAGGATGGCTGTAACTGCTTTTGTTCTTATTGCATAATTCCATATGCGAGAGGCCGATGCCGCAGTAAGCCTATAGAATCTGTGAAATATGAGGCAGAGCGGCTTGCTGAATCAGGTCACAGGGAACTTGTTCTTGTTGGTATTAATCTTGCTTTTTATGGTCAGGAATTTGGGCTGCGGCTTGCTGATGCTGTTGAAATCTGCTGTAATACTGGGGGAATTGACCGAGTGCGCCTTGGCTCAATTGAGCCTGAAATGCTCACAGATGAAGATTTACAGCGTTTGTCTGCATTGCCTCAGTTTTGTCCTCAATTTCATTTATCATTGCAAAGCGGAAGTGCGGCGGTTCTCAAACGAATGAACAGAAAATATACTCCAGAAGAATATATGGCTATAGTTGAGAAAATCCGCGGATATTTTCCCGATGCTGCTTTCACTACTGATGTAATGGTGGGATTCCCTGAAGAAACTGAGGAAGAATTTGAAGAATCCCTCGCTTTTGTGGAAAAAGTGGGATTTGCCGCAATTCATGTTTTCCAGTATTCCCCGAGAAAAGGCACTCCCGCCGCCGCAATGAAGCAGATTCCCAATAAAATTAAGGCAGAACGTGGAGACAGAATGAAAGCAGCAGGGGAGAAAATTTCAAAAAAATACCTTGAAAGCCTTTTGGGAAAAAAAGTTCCGGTGCTGTTTGAGCGCGAAAATTCCCATGAATTTCATCAAGGACACGCTCCTGACCATACCCTCGTAAAAGTTTTTCGAGAAAATTCAAAAAAATGTTTGCGTAATTCTATTTTATATGTTATAATAGAAGAGTGCAGTAATGATTACTGCATTGGCAGAATTGCCGACGATAATTACACGTGAGAAATTACGTGTTTAGGCAACCCCACGCAAAGCACGCCTGACGGCTTTGTACGAAATCTACTTGCATATTTTGTGTCATCTTGCACAGAACTTCCTTGACATACGACAGTATGCCTTCGGAACTTCTATACAATCTGACACAAAATCTGACTGCGTATCTTTCGCACAAGCTATTCGTGGTATTGCCTCAAAAATATCCCTCTGGGAGAATGGAGATAGAAGTAATTATGTCCGTATTCAGAATTTATTCCGAAAAGAAACCCGAGTTTGCCGTTGAAGCTCAGTCAGTTCTCAGCGACATCAAAACTGCCCTCAGACTTGATATCAAGAATATCAGAGTGCTGAACCGCTATGACGCTGACAGACTTTCTGAGGAAGATTTCAATGCTGCAATAAGCACTGTATTCTCTGAGCCTGCTGTTGACGTTGTTTACAGTGAGCTCCCTAAGCTTGCTGAGGGTGAGAGAATCTTTGCTGTTGAGTATCTGCCGGGTCAGTTTGACCAGCGTGCAGACAGCTGTGAGCAGTGTATTCAGATTCTCCGTCAGGGCGAGAGATGCCGTGTGAGAAATGCAAGAGTTTACATTATCGACGGAAATATTACCGATGAGGAATTTGCTAAGTTGAAATCTTACATCATTAACCCCGTTGAAAGCCGTGAAGCTTCACTTGATACTGTTGAAACTCTTGATACAAACTATGAGATTCCAACAACTGTTGAAACTCTTGAGGGATTTATTAACCTCAATGAAAAGGGACTTCGCGCATTTGTAAGCGAGTTCGGACTTGCTATGGATTACGATGATATTAAGTTCTGTCAGGATTATTTCCGCAATACTGAGCGTCGTGATCCAACTATTACAGAAATCCGCATGATTGATACATATTGGTCTGACCACTGCCGTCATACTACATTCCTTACAAATGTTGAGGACGTTAACGTTGTTACTCCCTACATAAAGGACACTTATGAGATGTATCTCAATGTTCGTGAGGAGCTTGGCAGAACAGACAAGCCAATCACTCTTATGGACCTCGGTACAATTGCAGCTAAGAAGCTTAAAGCTGACGGACTTCTTCCTGACCTTGACGAGAGTGAGGAAATCAATGCCTGCTCTGTAAAAATCAAGGTTGATATCGACGGCGAGACTGAGGACTGGATTCTCATGTTCAAGAATGAGACTCACAACCACCCCACAGAAATTGAGCCTTTCGGTGGTGCGGCTACTTGTCTCGGCGGTGCTATCCGTGACCCGCTTTCAGGAAGAAGCTATGTATATCAGGCAATGCGTGTAACAGGTGCGGCTAATCCTCTTGTACCTGTTGAGGACACAATCGCAGGTAAGCTTCCTCAGAGAAAAATCACTGTTGGTGCGGCTAATGGTTACAGCTCCTACGGTAACCAGATTGGTCTTGCTACAGGTCACGTATCTGAAATTTACCACCCAGGCTATGTTGCTAAGCGTATGGAGATAGGTGCTGTTCTCGGTGCTGCTCCTGCTGAAAATATCAGACGTGAAAGACCTGCTGCAGGAGATGTTGTTATTCTTCTTGGCGGTAAAACAGGTCGTGACGGCTGCGGCGGTGCTACAGGTTCTTCAAAGTCACACACTCTTGAATCCCTTGAAAACTGCGGAGCAGAGGTGCAGAAGGGTAATCCTCCTGAGGAAAGAAAGCTCCAGAGACTTTTCCGCAATCCTGAGGTTACAAAGCTTATCAAGAGATGTAACGACTTCGGTGCAGGCGGTGTTTCCGTTGCTATCGGTGAGCTGACAGACGGCCTTATCATCAACCTCAACGCAGTTCCCAAGAAGTATGACGGTCTTGACGGTACTGAAATTGCTATTTCCGAATCACAGGAGCGTATGGCTGTTGTTGTTGCTCCTGAGGATGTTGAGAAGTTCATGGAGGAGGCTAAGAAGGAAAATCTCGAAGCTACTCTCGTTGCTGACGTTGTGGACGAGCCTCGTCTCAAGATGAACTGGAATGGCAAGACAATCGTAAATCTTTCAAGAGATTTCCTTAATTCCAATGGTGCTGCAAAACATACAAATATTGTTATTGATGACCCTGACCATATTCGTGATGAGGAGATTTCCGATAACGCTGAGGAATGGACAAAGCTTATGGGCAGTCTCAATGTTTGCTCACAGAAGGGTCTTGTTGAGAAGTTTGACTCAACAATCGGTGCTGGAACTGTTCTCATGCCTTACG
Source organism: uncultured Ruminococcus sp. (assembly GCA_937902395.1). Lineage (GTDB taxonomy): Bacteria > Bacillota > Clostridia > Oscillospirales > Ruminococcaceae > Ruminococcus. The sequence goes on along the minus strand of CALGTV010000047.1, from coordinate 4,306 downwards.
GCGGTGTATATCAGATGTCACCATCACAGGCTATGGCGGCTAAGATTCCAGTATTAAAGGGTGAGACAAACACCTGCTCACTTATGGGCTGGGGCTATAATCCTGATATATCTGTAATCAGCCCCTACCATGGCGCAATGCTTGCTGTAATTGAATCAATTGCTAAGGTTGTTGCCGCAGGCGGTACTTATAAGAAGTGCTGGCTCACATTCCAGGAATACTTTGAGAGAACTCAGAATGACCCTAAGCGCTGGGGTAAGCCTATGGCTGCACTTCTTGGTGCATTCAAGGCTCAGCTTGAAATGGGCTGTGGCTCTATTGGCGGTAAGGATTCAATGTCAGGTACATTTGAGAATATCGACGTTCCTCCTACGCTTGTATCCTTTGCTGTTTCAACTGCTAAGGCCGACAAGGTTGTTTCCACTGAATTCAAGAAGGCAGGAAACAAGGTTATATACATCGCTCCCGAGTACGATGCAGACGGACTTCCCGTATTCAGCAGTGTAAAGGGCGTATTTGACAAGGTTGAAGAAATTATTTCCGCAGGCAGAGCAGCTTCAATCTGGACTATCGGCTACGGCGGTGTTGCTGAGGGTATCGCTAAGATGTGCTTCGGTAACAAGCTTGGTTTCGAATTTGCTGAGCGTCTTGCTCCTGAAACCTTATTTAAGCCAACATATGGTGCATTTATCATTGAGCTTACAGGCGAGGCTTCTGATGATGAGCGAGTTATCGGTAAGGTTATCGACAGTTATAAGATTTGTACAATTGACTATATTGTAAGCCTTGAAAATCTCCAGAGAGTATGGGAAGGCAAGCTTGAGCCTGTATTCCCATGCAGAATCAAGACTACAGACGCAACCCCTGCGACATATAGCTTTAAGAATTCTGAAAAGCTTTCATCTGCTGAGAAATTTGCTAAGCCCAGAGTTCTTATCCCTGTATTCCCTGGCACGAACTGTGAATACGACACTGCAAGAGCATTTGAAAAGGCTGGAGCAATCGCTGAAACTGTAATTATCCGCAATATGTTTGCAGGCGATATCGAGCAGTCAGTTGATTACTTTGAAAAGGCAATCAAGGAATCACAGATTATTATGATTCCCGGTGGATTCAGCGGCGGTGACGAGCCCGAGGGAAGCGGTAAGTTTATTACTGCATTCTTCCGCAATCCTAAGATTAAGGATGCTGTACATGAGCTTCTCAAGAATCGTGACGGTCTTATGCTTGGTATTTGTAACGGCTTCCAGGCACTTGTAAAGCTTGGTCTTGTACCTTTCGGTGAAATTGTTGATATGAACGATGATTCACCTACGCTTACATTCAACACAATAAATCGTCACCAGTCAATGATGGTTAATACACGTATCGCATCAAATAAGAGCCCATGGCTCTATGGTACAGAGGTTGGCGATATCCACTGCGTACCGATTTCACACGGTGAGGGACGATTCGTAGCTCCAGCAAGCCTTATCCAGCAGCTTGCAAATAACGGACAGATTGCTACACAGTATGTTGATCTTGAAGGCAATCCTACAATGGATATCCGTTATAATCCTAATACTTCAATTGAGGCTATTGAGGGTATCACATCTCCTGACGGTCGTGTGTTCGGTAAAATGGGTCACTCCGAGCGTAAGGGCGGAAATATCTGCAAAAATGTTGACGGAAACAAGGATCAGAAGATATTTGAAAGCGGTGTAGCTTACTTCAAGTAATATCTATAGGGAATCCTATAATAAAAACGGTATCGTTTCAATTCGGCGATACCGTTTTTTTACTTTTTAGAGTGGACAAATCTCGTATATTATGGTATAATAGTGGAAAAGCAAATTAATTAATGCGGTGGATTCCGCAAAGAAAGAATGATCATTATGAAAAAAATTGTTACAATACAGGATATTTCCTGCTTCGGTAAATGCTCTTTGACTGTTGCATTGCCAATAATTTCTGCTATGGGAATCGAAACAGCTGTTATACCTACAGCGGTTCTGTCGACGCATACAGGCGGATTTGAGGGGTATACTTTTCACGATTTATCCGCGGATATTTCAGATATTTCAGCTCATTGGAAATCACTTGGACTGAAATTTGACGCTATATACACAGGTTATCTGGGGTCTGCGGCGCAGGTTAAAATTGTATCAAATTTTTTTGATAATTTCGGAGATGAAAATAATTTTATTGTTGTAGATCCGGTTCTCGGTGACCATGGTAGGCTGTATGCAGGCTTTACTGATGAATTTGTATCGCAGATGCGTTGTCTTTGTAAAAAAGCTAATTATATCATGCCGAATATAACGGAAGCAAGCTTTCTTCTTGGAATTCCATATCGCGATGCTGATAATGAGAACTATGTGAAAGATGCGCTCAAAAGGCTGTCTGAACTGGGATGTCGTGTACCCGTACTCACGGGAGTACGCTTCGGAGAATCAGAGGGAGCGGTGGCTTATGACAGAGATACGGGCGAGTATTATTCTTCTTTTGGAAAGCATGTTGAACGTCAGCTTCATGGCACGGGTGATATTTTCGCCAGTGTGTTCACAGGTGCGGTTACTCTTGGAAAATCTGTTCAGCAGGCTCTTGATATTGCTGTAAAATATATCGCAGATTGTATCGAGGTGACTTTGCCATGCGCTGATGAGGTGTGGTATGGCAGTTGTTTTGAGCTATGTCTTGATAAGTTGATTGGCTATACAAAAGAGTAATAGTTTCTTAAGGGAAAACATTAATGGGAATCTCTAATGTAAAAATTTCCTGTTGATTAAATCTGGAAATACCGACCATAATAATATCAACCTGATTTTTAAGGAGATATTATTTATGGCATTTAACAAAGTTGTTATTTCGGGAATTAACACCTCTGAGCTTAAAGTTCTCAAAGAAGAAGAAAAAATGAAGCTGTTGAGGGAATATAAAGAGACCGGCAGTAAGACTGCTAAGGATGCTCTGATAAATGGTAATCTGCGTCTTGTTCTCAGCGTAATACAGCGGTTTACAGGCAGGGGAGAGGACGTTGACGACCTTTTTCAGATAGGTGTCGTAGGGTTAATTAAAGCTATTAATAATTTTGATTTGACAAAAGAAGTTCGTTTTAGTACGTATTGCGTGCCCATGATTATGGGAGAGCTTCGCAGACATCTTCGTGACTTTAGTCAGATTAAAGTCAGTCGTTCACTTCGCGATCTTGCGTATAAGGCGATTCAGGCTAAAGAAAAGCTTATCCTTAAAAATCAGCGAGAACCGAATATAGAAGAAATTGCCAATGAAATTGGCGAAAAACGTGCTGATGTGGTGATAGCTCTTGAAAGCATAAGTGATCCTATTTCATTGTATGAGCCTGTATACTCTGATTCTGATGATAATATGTATATCATGGACCAGATTGGAGATAAAAATGATGTTGACAGCTGGATGGGTTCAATTGCCATCCGAGATGCTATTAAATCTCTGGGTGACCGCGAGAGAAATATACTCTATATGCGCTTTTTACAGGGCAAAACTCAGGTGGAGGTTGCTAATGAGATAGGTATATCTCAGGCGCAGGTGTCCAGACTTGAAAAAAGTGCTATATCAAGGATAAAGGATAGCGTATAAATATTGACTTTTTCTGCTCTCTGTGCTATAATTTGGCATAGGGAGCAGATTTTTTGCTGATGTTTTTAAGCGGCGGAAATAAATCGGAGAGGAAAAATTATGTTGCTAACAAATTATGATTTCTATGATTTATATGCATATATTGTGAATTTTCGAATTTTTCCGGAAAAATTCAAGAATTACCTGATACCGACAGAGCAGATTGTCAGCTATATAAATGCTCCTATAAAAAACAATTTGGAAGATAATAAAATCAGAAAAATTATCCGACCATTCTATAACAGCGAAGATAGTATGTTATGGGTAACAGTTGATAATATTTATACAGCAAATCTGTGTATTATAAAGCGGATTTCGTATTATAGCGTACTTTCAGCGATATTTGAAGAAATGCTGCGTGTTTACGAAAATGAACAACAACTTGTGCTGCTTTGTGATGCTGTGCATAATATCCCTTTGATTTTAGCCGATGAAGAAAAGCCTGAAAAGGCAATTAAAATAATGATGAAGGAATACAGAGAAAAATATAACTGTGATTTTCTTGTAGATGAATTAAAGAATTTAAAAGTATCTAACCATGTAAACAGATGAAATGGAGAAATATTATGAAAATAAGATCATTTATATTAAATCGTGATTTTGATAAAATTAAAGACTGGATTACCGATGAGAGAACATATGCTATGTGGTGTGCCAATCGTCTTGAATA
>CALGTV010000046.1 GCA_937902395.1 uncultured Ruminococcus sp. | reverse complement strand
ACTCCGTCTCTGGACTCTGCTAAAGGGTTTCACCCTTTAGAATCCCATTTTATTTATATCCGCCCTACGCAGAACTATGTAAAATAGTCGATTTGTACAGATATAAATTTTTTTTGCACAGCTACTTGACAATGCATAGTAGCTGTGCTATAATAATATCAAGCTACTATGCAACGCATAGTACCAAAGGGGGCTGATTATGGATAATGTTCAATTGATGAAAGGCGTTTTGGAGGGCTGTATACTGGCGATTATCGCAAAAGGTGAAACATACGGCTATGAAATCCTCGTATCCCTTGAAACATGCGGATTCGAGGACGTAGGCGAGGGAACGGTTTATCCCATTATAACCCGACTTGACAGGGGCGGATATATAGCCTGCCGCCGTGCTAAATCACCTCTCGGACCAATGCGGAAATACTACTCAATTACGCCAACAGGGGAAAAAATGCTTGAAGAATTCAAAGCACGATATGAACGGATTACGGAATCCGCAAAAAAAGTTTTATATGAATGAGGGAATTGTTATGAATGTTAATGAAATGGGAAAAAATCTGACAGGAGCATACAACGAGGCTTTTTCAACAGCTGTTCAGTATGCGATGACTAAGGGCTACACTAAGGAAAAAATCAACGAAAGTATGAGCGATTTATATGACCTTCTGCTGACAGCACAGGAGGACGGCAGACCTGTGGAAAAGGTTATAGGCAAGGACATCAGCTATTTCTGTAAAAATTATTTCGGGAAATATTCTGTTTCCGATTTTCTGAAAAGCACAGGTGAGTTTATTTTCAGAGCGTGTATTTTCCTTGTAATCTGGGAACTGCTTAATTTTGTGTTTTATTCAGGGGGATTTATGGCTTATATGGGCGGAAAAGCAGACCTTACACCATATATTTTCGGTCTTTCTGTTGCGGCTGTGACAAATATTATATCCTTTTTTGTCGTTGCACCGCTTACAGCGAAGAACAGAAAAGCAGGTGACTGGTCGAACATATTACTTTGCGTTGCCATGTTTGCGGCGGTTTTTCTCTCGACGGAATATAAATTGCCCATAGACGCAAACGTGAAAGTATGGGTTATTTTGATTATTCTTGTATGCTATATTGCTATATATTTCACTATTCGTTCTGTTATAAGATATAGGAAATACGGCACTATCTGCGACATCTACAAAAAGGCTTTCAGACAAAGCTGGAAAAATACATGTGTGGATATGCCCATGCAGAAAGGTGTGCTTGAGGGCTGGCAGTGGAGATATAACAGGCTGCTGAAAAAGGGCAAAGTGACAGAGGAAACATTTCTTGAAAAACTAAAAAAAGAGCAAAAAATTAATGTTGTTGCTGATAAAGTCACAACGGTTTTTATGGTTGTTCTTGTTGTACCTTTCGCCGTTGATATTCTCCGCGACAGTGAAGCACTTTGGGCAGGTCTTATCGGTGTAGCAGTTTTTTGCTTAATGGAATTTATCGCATACAGCATATTTCTGAAACCTATGAAGAAATCAACAGTAGTATTCGGGAAATTGCTGAATGAGTGTGAAAAATCAGGTATGACTATGCCTAAATTCATTGAGGAAAAGCTGAAAGAACACAAAATATGAACAAATTGTAAACATTCTCATATCACCTTGACATCAGTCAAAAAAAGTTATATACTATATATTAGCACTCGAAGTAGTTGAGTGCTAAATAATAATTGGAGATGTAATAAAATGGAACAGAAACAATTTAAAGCCGAGTCTAAACGACTTCTTGATATGATGATTCATTCAATATATACCCACAAGGAAATCTTCCTCCGTGAGCTTATTTCCAACGCAAGTGACGCTATTGACAAGCTCTATTTCAAGTCCCTCACCGATGATAAGGTAGGACTTGCAAAGGATGATTTTGCTATCTGGATTTCTGCCGATAAGGACAGCAGAATCCTTAAAATTACTGATAACGGTATCGGTATGACTGCTGAGGAGCTTGAAAATAACCTCGGTACTATCGCTAACAGCGGCTCTCTTAAATTCAAGACAGAAAATAAGCTTGATGAGGACAGCCAGATTATCGGACAGTTTGGCGTAGGCTTCTACTCTGCATTTATGGTTGCTAAGAAAGTAACTGTAATCACAAAGGCTTACGGCTCAGATGTGGCTTACCGTTGGGAATCCGAGGGTGTTGACGGCTACACAATCAGCGAGGACGACAAGGCATCTGTGGGAACTGAAATTATCCTTGAACTCCTTGACGATACAGACGATGAGAAATACGGCGAATTCCTTGACACATATCGCTTAAAGGGACTTGTTACAAAGTATTCAGATTATATCCGCTTCCCCATTAAAATGGAAGTTACTCACAGCCGTCCTGTTGAGCTTTCCGAGGAGGACAAGGAAGCTGGAAAGTCTCCCGAATTCGAGGAATATATCGAGATTGAAACCCTCAACAGCATGGTCCCTCTCTGGAAAAAGAGCAAATCCGAACTTAAAGAGGAGGATTACAAGCATTTCTACACAGAGAAATTCTACGACTACAACGAGCCGCTGAAATATTCTCACGTTGTAAATGAGGGTATGCCAAGCTATAACGCACTGCTTTACATCCCCTCAAAAGCTCCCTATGATTTCTATTCAAAGGAATTCGAAAAGGGCTTGCAGCTTTACTCAAACGGCGTTCTCATCATGGATAAATGTGCTGATTTGCTCCCAGATTACTTCTGCTTTGTAAAGGGACTTGTGGACAGTGAGGACTTATCTCTCAACATTTCAAGAGAAATGCTCCAGCACGACAGACAGCTTAAAGTCATTGCAAAGAGCATCGAAAAGACAGTTTCAAGCGAACTGAAAAAGATGCTGAAAAACGACCGCGAGAAGTACGAGACATTCTGGAAAGAATTCGGCGTACAGCTTAAATTCGGAGTTTACAGCGGCTATGGAATGAATAAGGATAAGTTGCAGGATTTACTTCTCTTTACTTCATCTCAGGGCAAGCTTGTAACTCTTGACGAATACGTTACAGCAATGCCAGAGAACCAGAAGTACATCTACTACGCAACAGGCGAAAGTGTGGCACGTATTGAACAGCTTCCACAGACTGAACTTGTAAAGGATAAGGGATTTGAAATTCTCTACCTCACAGATAATGTTGATGAATTTGCAATAAAAATGCTGATGAACTACAAGGAAAAAGAGTTCAAGAACGTTTCCTCCGACGATTTGGGAATTGAAAATACCGAAAAGCAGGAGGAAGTTAAGGCTAAAGAGGAAGAAAATGCCGATATGCTTAAAACTATGGCAGATTCTCTTGGCGATTCCGTGGCAAAGGTTGTACTTTCAAAGCGTCTGAAATCTCACCCTGTATGTATTTCAAGCGAGGGCGAGATTACTCTTGAAATGGAAAAGGTGCTTAATTCTATGCCCGGCGACCAGAAAGTAAAGGCTCAGAGAGTGCTTGAAATCAATCCCGACCATGAGATTTTCGGCAAGCTTACAGCGGCATCTTCCGACAGTGAAAAGCTTGGAAAGTATGCAAAGCTTCTCTATACACAGGCACTTCTTATCGAGGGTATGCCCGTTGAGAATCCTGTTGAGTTTTCAAATCTTATTTGTGAATTGATGTAATTAATGTAGGGACACGGCGTGCCGTGTCCGTGCGTTATACCTTAAATAACAATAGAATAACGTAGGGACTGCCTCTGGCAGTCCGCAAATATAAAAACTGAGAGGCGAATGTTTTTTCCGCCTCTTTTTTTATCAGAGAATAATAACTTAAAAGTACTTGACAAATCAATAACTTTTGAGTATAATATAATTAGGAGAGGGGGATAATAAACTTGCATAAAATATATTTTTACAAGGACAAAAACGGTAATGAACCTGTAATAAAATATATGACGGAATTATCAAAGAAAAACGATAAGGACAGTCGTATTAAGCTAAATAAAATAGGCGACCATATCGAAATGCTTCGCAATTATGGTACACAGGCAGGAGAACCGTATATCAAGCATCTTGACGGTGAAATATGGGAATTAAGACCTCTCCGTGACAGAATACTATTTGTAGCTTGGATAGATGGTGGATATGTACTGCTCCATCAATTTATGAAGAAAACGCAGAAAACTCCAAAAAGGGAAATCGAAAAAGCCAAACGTGAACTCGCAGACTTGATAGAAAGAGGTGTAAAGTATGAATAATGCAGAGAAAAACATTATGAATAATCCTGCAATCGGAAGAAGCTGGGAAGAAGTAAGAGCAGAACTTTTCACTTCTGAAGAAATTGCCGAAAGTGATTTAAGAGTTGCTATTATCGGGGAGCTTATCAAAGCCAGACAGGAAAAGGGTATCAGCCAGAAGAAACTGGAAGAACTCAGCGGAGTGAAACAGCCTGTTATTGCCAGAATGGAAAAGGGTTATACAAGTCCTCAGCTGAAAACTTTTTTAAAGGTACTCGAACCACTGGGATTGACTTTAAAAGTTGTGCCAATTTCAAAGGAATGATCAAAAATGACAAAAGGGACGGAAATTTTCTCCGTCCTTTTTATTATGAAATTGCGGAATCTGTGAATAATTACGCATTACGCATTAATTTTCAACGCCGTAGCCATTACAAATTTCCCGTCTTCAATAATATATCTGCGGAATTCGTAATCCTTGATATTGCTGATAATATTTCCGTCTTCAATTAAAAATTCAGCCTCGTTCAAAGGGAAAGACAAGCCTTTGCCAATTGCTTTGATATATGCCTCTTTCAGCGTCCACAGTGTGAAAAACAGCAAATCACGTTCATTTTCAGAAGCGTTTTCAATCATCTCACGCTCTTTCGCGGAAAATGCACGTTTCATCACATTAGGACGGTATTCGCGGACTTTTTCACAGTCTATGCCACATTGACAGCTTTCAACCATACAGGCGGTTATTCCTTCGGAATGGGAAAGGTTGAAGTATATTTCGGGATAATCCGCGAGATATGGCTTACCATAATCGTTTTTTTCAGTCATTTCTTCTGTATAGTCGATATTGTAAAAACCTTTCAGCATATCTTTCAGCAGACTATGTGCAAGGCTATGTTGTTCCCCATGGGGAACGGTTTCAAGTGAAAATCTTATAGCCATAATAATTCTCCCAAAATGCTTTTTTAAAACAACAGCCGACGATTATTCGTCGGCTGTTGATCGTATCAAAAAGGCTGTAATAAAGGGGACGCTCTCTCTTGCAGAGCGCTTAAACGCTATGCAGGGCTTTGCCCTGCACACCCATGATGCCCGCGGGGGCTCCCCGCCGCTGTCTCTGGACTCTGCTAAAGGGCTTCGCCCTTTAGAATCCCATTCTTTGTGGGTTCTCGCAGTTTTTCAGCTGGTATTGATTAACCAATAACTCTTACGCGGATAACGCCGTCAACAGCATTGATTTTGCCCTCAACAGATGCAGGAACTTCGCCTGTAACGTCAAGCATTGTGTAAGCAAAATCGCCCTTGCTTGCATTAGCCATGTTCTCAATGTTGATACCCTCGTTGCCTACAGCTGTTGTGATAGAAGCAAGAGTTGTGGGTACATTCTTGTGGATAATGCAAATCTTTGTGCCTACAGCATTAAGTGAAAGGTTAGGATAGTTTACACTGTTTCTGATGTTGCCGTTTTCAAGATAATCAATAATCTCATCAGCAGCCATAACAGCGCAGTTATCTTCACTCTCAGGAGTTGAAGCGCCAAGGTGTGGGAGAACGATAACATTTTCCTCACCGAGAACGATATCATCAGCAAAGTCAGTAACGTACTTTGCAACCTTACCTGCCTTGATAGCCTCAACAACAGCGGCACTGTTGATAAGCTCGCCTCTTGCGAGGTTGATGAGACGAACACCGTCCTTCATCATAGCAATCTGCTCAGCGTCGATTGTGTTCTTTGTCTGAGGTGTGTAAGGCATATGAATTGTGATGTAATCGCTGTTCTTGTAGATATCGTTGAGCTCAGGAACAATCTTGATAGCAGGATTCATCTGGAGAGCAGCACCAACTGAGAGGTAAGGGTCATAGCCGATAACCTTCATACCGAGAGCCTCAGCAGCGTTTGCAATCTTACCGCCGATAGCACCAAGACCGATAACACCGAGTGTCTTGCCTGCAATCTCAGGACCTGCAAACTTGGATTTTCCGCTTTCAACAGTCTTTGGAGCGTCCTCTGTTCCCTTGAGTGAAGCAGCCCATGCAGCAGCCTCTGTAATCTTTCTTGAAGCAAGGAGAAGTGCGCAGATAGCAAGCTCCTTAACAGCGTTAGCGTTAGCACCGGGAGTATTGAATACGCAGATACCCTCCTGAGCGCATCTCTCAACAGGGATATTGTTTACGCCTGCACCTGCACGAGCGATACAAAGAAGCTTATCGCCGAAAGTCATATCGTGCATCTTAGCGGAACGAACCATAATAGCATCTGGGTTAGTGCCATCTTCTGTAATAGCGTACTTGCTCTTGTCGAAAATGTCTGTACCGATAGATGAAATCTTATTAAGTGTATAAACATTAAACATTTCAATTACCTCTTTCAATTTTAATTTATGGGCGGAAATAAATCCGCCCAGATTTTTTAGGTGATTAAGCGTTTTCAGCTTCGAACTTCTTCATGAACTCTACAAGCTTTTCAACGCCCTCGATAGGCATAGCATTGTAGATAGAAGCTCTCATACCGCCAACGCTTCTGTGTCCCTTGAGGTTCTCAAAGCCGGCAGCCTTGGATTCCTTGATGAACTTAGCGTCAAGCTCGTCATTGCCTGTGATGAAAGGTACGTTCATAAGTGAACGGTCCTTCTTCTCAACTGTAGCCTTGAACATCTTGGAATTGTCAAGGAAATCATAGAGGATAGCAGCCTTCTTCTCGTTGTGAGCCTTCATTGCTTCAAGTCCGCCCATTTTCTTGAGCCACTTGAATACCTTGCCGCAGATGTAGATGCCGTAGCAGGGAGGTGTATTGTAGAGAGAGTCGTTGTCAGCCTGTGTCTTCCACTTGAGCATTGTGGGAGTGCCTGCAAGAACGTCATCTGTGATAAGATCCTCACGGATAATAGCGATAACAACGCCTGCAGGTCCGATGTTCTTCTGAACACCGCCGTAGATTACAGCGTACTTGCTTACGTCAACGGGCTCTGAAAGGAAGCATGAAGATACGTCAGAAACGAGATCCTTGCCCTTTGTATTTGGGAGCTCCCAGAACTTTGTACCATAGATTGTGTTGTTCTCGCAGATGTAAACGTAGTCAGCATCCTCGGGAATATCAAGGTTGGAGCAATCGGGAATATATGAGAAAGTCTTATCAGCGGAAGAAGCTACTGCAACAGCCTCGCCGTACATCTGAGCTTCCTGATAAGCCTTCTTAGCCCACTGACCTGTGATTATGTAAGCAGCCTTCTTATTCTTCATAAGGTTCATGGGAACAGCTGCGAACTGCTGTGAAGCGCCGCCCTGAAGGAAAAGAACCTTGTAGTTATCGGGAATATTCATAAGATCGCGGAGATCCTGTTCAGCTTCCTTGATGATGTTATCATATACCTTTGAACGGTGGGACATTTCCATAACGGACATACCACAGCCCTGGTAATCCATCATTTCCTCTGCTGCTTCTCTGAGTACTTCCTCGGGAAGAACAGCAGGACCTGCACTGAAATTGTAAACTCTGCTCATTGTAAAAACCTCCATAATATATAGTATTGAAAGGAGTGACATAATTTTGACAATCCAATCAACAGTTAAAAAACAGCATTTGCCGTACATAAATATTATACTCCTTTTATAATAATAAGTCAATATATTATAAGGAATTTTTTGAGATTTTATAAGGAAAAATTTTACTCCCTCCTTGAATTACAGGGGGGAGTAAACATTTGTTATGCAGATGCAGTGCTGTCGGCGGCTTTTTCTGCGGAAACTTCATCAGGGAAAATCCATACAATTTCATATTTCTTCCCGATTGTTTCACCTATATTGTTCACATATCCTTCAAGAAGCTGTTTTGCTCGCTGTCTTGCATTTTCAAGCAGAGTGGTATCCTGTGCTGCTGCTTCCTCCATTTTAGCCTGTGCTTCGCTGAATGCGGCTGTCTGGTGTGAGGCTTCTACTGTTGCAGATTCAGAATCAATTATAAACGAATCCTCTGTCAGCGTATCGGGGTCAACGCGGCAGCCCTGAACTTCCGCCGGGGGAAGTGTTATTGTTACAACATTGTCATTTATTACAAATTCAGTTTTTGATACATCTATACCTATTGTGACGATTCCGGAATACTCTATCCAGAAACGGCGGTCTTTCGCCCACAGCCAGAATCCTTCCGCATCTTCTTCTTTATATTTTGCAACGTTGTGGTAGTAGCAGTCAAAGGTTGCAAGCTCGCAGATATTTTTCATCTGTGTCTGTTGTAAGGAGATATCAGGAACTTCCGGGACAGGTGCAGGAGCTTCCTCTTTGCTTCCGCAGGCGGTGCAGAGCATGGAGAAAATCAATACAGCAATTGATATCATTTTTTTTTCATCAGTCTGCCCTCCTTAGTTTATAACAAGGCTGTATCCCTCGTCAAGCTGACTTATAAAAGGGAGTACAAGAGCCTTGATGATATTTCTGGCGTTTTCTTCCGCTATATTGTATATTTCTTCCTCTGTCATACTTTTGGATTCTGCGTCCTCGATACATTTTTTGTATGCTTGTCCTGATACGGTAGAGGTGTTGGCTGCTTTATCCACAAATATGTAGTCAAGGGAGCTTATATCAACGTTTGTATCATTAATTTTTACCTCGGGAAGTGTTATAGTTATTACCTTTGTCTGCTTATTGAGGTCGATATTTATGGCATCGAAATCTATACCTGCCTTTACCGTTGCTTCATACGATACATAATAATCAATTACATTTGCGTCGGCTTCGTCGGCAATTCTTGCCACTCCGTTGTATACGGCTTCAAATGTGGATAATTCGCTTACATCTATAATATTTTTCAGCGTTGTTTCTGTTATTACCTCCGGGGGCGGCGGTGCAACAGGTTCTTCCTTTGGCCTGTTTGCTATAACTATAATTACAGCCGCGATAATGGCAATTATTATTGCGGTGATAATCAGTTTTATTTTCATGTACAATCCTCCTATGTGTAATCATGCCTATATTATACAATATTTGTCAATTTTTGTCAATGTGGCACGTAAAATAAAGCAATTTCTGAATTGTCAACAGCTATATAATATGTTATAATGAATAATAGATGAAATAATTATGCAGATTTTGAGACAAAAATGTGAACATATGATGAATTGTTGAATAAATCATCGTTGTTTAAGATTATTTTAAGATAACAGGATTATAATGGATATAGAAGATAAGGGAATACGTGAAAAAATTCTTATAATTAATGAAAGGAGTTATTTGTATGGCTATATGCAGTTTTGCCCGAAAGGAAATAAAATTTCTTTTGAATATGGAACAATATCACGGGCTTATGGAAGTCATTGGAGAATATATGAATCCTGATAAATACTGCGTAGGCGGCAAGGAGTACGGAATTTATAATATTTACTACGATACTCCCGACGATTTTCTTATAAGAGAATCCCTTGCTAAGCCCTATTACAAGGAAAAAATTCGTCTTAGGAGCTATTATTCTCCTGCTGCTGATGATTCTCCTGTATTTCTTGAAATAAAGAAGAAAATCGGAGGAATAGTTACAAAAAGACGTGTTTCAATGACTTTAGGTGAAAGCCGTGAATATCTTGCTGCAAGAAAAAAGCCGCAGTCGGAGAAATACATACAGAATCAGGTTTTTAAGGAGCTTGATGCTTTCCTCGACCATTACCCCGTTTCACCAAAGCAGTATATAAGCTATCAGCGTGAAGCGTTTTTCGGCAAGGATAACAAGGATTTCCGACTTACCTTTGACCGTAAGCTTACAGAACGAAGATACGACCTCGGACTTGATTGCAGCAGTTACGGAAACTTTATAATCGAAGCTGACCAGCGTATCATGGAGGTTAAAATATCTGATTCAATGCCCGATTGGCTTCTCCACAAGCTTTCGGAGCTGAAAATATACAAAACAAGCTTCTCGAAATACGGCAGGGCTTATATGTCATATGTTCAGGAGCAGGCGGCAAAAAGCCGTATACAGATATCGGGTATATCAATGGTAAATAATAAAATTTTAATTAACAGGAGTGTATAAAATGTTAGCGGCAATTAATTTTTTTGGAAATGTTTTGAAAAATGAAGCTGAAACAAGCGGAACAGATATTTTCGCTTCACCCTCAGCGCAGGCGGTAAGCGAAATTACTCTCGGGCAGTTCGGACTTTGTGTCGGCGCGGCTCTCGTTATAGGTTTTCTTATAAGCCTTGTGTACATATTCTGCCACAGAAAAGAGGGCTATTCACAAAGCTATGTATTCACAATTATCATGCTTCCTACCATTGTATCGCTGATACTTCTACTGATTAATACAACAGCAGGAGCTCTCAGCCTTGCAGGTGCATTTACCCTTGTGCGATTCCGAAGCGTGCCCGGTGACCCGAAAGATATAGCTTATATATTCTTTGCAATGGCGGCAGGTGTTGCCTGCGGTATAGGATATATCGGATTTGCCGTTGTATTCTTTGCAGTTCTTGGTATCGTAATGTTTATTCTTTCTGAGATGAATTTCGGCGGCTGTAAGACAAGACATATGACTTTGAAGATTACTATTCCCGAAAACCTTGATTATCAGGGAGTTTTCGACCCTGTGCTTTCAAAGTATACAAGATTCCACAAACTGAGACGAGTTAAGACAACTAACTTCGGCACACTTTTTGAGCTTATTTATTCCGTTGATGTATCTGAGGATATCGACCAGAAGAAATTTATCGATGAACTTCGTGCGCTTAACGGAAATATGACAATCAATCTCGTATTCTTCAAATATGACGATAAGATTTACGAGGGTTAAGTTTGTAAGGGGGACAATCCAATGTTGTGGAAAGTCCCCTTTGACAATGTTAAGGTTTTATGATACAATAATAAAGGAATACTTTTAAGAGGAAAATTCTAAAATTTTTAAGGCGGGGAATATTTATGAATTATAAAAGAATTATTGCGGCAGCAATGTCAATGATTATGATGACAGCTGTAACAAGCTGCGGAAATGACAAGGAAATTGTCAGCGATTGGGTATCTCCTCTCGGCACAGAGGAGACAACAAAGCCAAAGGAGAGCAAAACAACTGTAAAAAATACCGCAGAAACAACGACTTCAACCGAAAAAAATTCGGATAAAACTACAGCGAAAGCAGAGAAAACAACTGCTGATAAGAAAAAAACGACAACTACTGCAAAAGTAACTACTAAAAAAACAGAAAAAAACGACGATTCTTCTGAGGAAAGCAATTCCGAGGAAAACAATGAGGAAAATAATTCAGAAGAAAACAATGAGGAAAACAGCGGAAATACCGAAGAAACTCCGCAGGCTACAGAAGCGGAGGAAGAACCAACAACTCCCACTGTTACAACTGTTGTAACTGAACCTGTCAAGACTTTTGACGCTGAAATTACTTTTGATGAAACAGTAACAGTTGACGGAATTAACGCGGAAGCAAGCGGCTCTGTTGTAAAAATTACGGCAGGCGGCGATTATATCGTAAGAGGAAACACTTCAAACGGTCAGATTTACATAAGTACCGCAACTGAGGAAAAGGTTGAAATCACTCTTGATAATGTAAATATCTCCTGCAGCGGCGGTCCTGCTATATTTGTAAATGAGGCTAAAAGATGCGTTCTCAAGCTTGCTGAGGGAAGTGTGAACTATCTGCGTGACAGCGGCAGGGACAAGATTAATGACGGTGTTATTTTCTCAAATGATACTCTCAGAATCAAGGGTGAGGGATATCTCGAAATCAATGCTGGAAATGCACATGGAATCGCATGTGATGATAATGTTATCATTGAAAGCGGCGAATACGTTATAAATTCCATAAAATCTGGAATTATTGCAAATGATGATATAGAAATAAACGGAGGCGAACTGACTATATTCGGCGGAACTAATGGCATGAAGTCAAAGGGTACTATGAATATTAATGGCGGCACAGCGTGGATTTGCGGCGGAAGTAAGGAGGAAAAAAGCTCAATTTATGCGGCAGCGGGGCTGTATTACACAGGCGGCTATGTCTATGCGGCGGGAAATATGGTAACACCTCCCACAGAAACGCCTAATCCTTATATTGTTGTGAACTGGACAAAAGGACTGCCTGCTGAGAGTACAGTCGGATTTGTTCTCGGAGGAACTGAGTTTGCAACGCTTACTCCAAAGACAAATTTCAGATGCGTTATGATGCTTGCTCCTGATATTCTTATCGATGACGGCTTTACACCTTACGTCAATGGTGAAGGATGTGGTGATTTCACTGTTGCAGAGGGGCAGAATCTCTATGTGATTGAATAATTAAAAGGGGCTGTAAAAAAACTCCTAAAAAGTACTAAAAATTTAAAAATGGCACATCAA
>CALGTV010000045.1 GCA_937902395.1 uncultured Ruminococcus sp. | reverse complement strand
GACCTGAGAGATTTTCACACGATATTATCAAGAATTCAGGAGAATTCGTAATAAATCTCACTACCTCCGCCATGGTTAAGGAAGTGGATTTCTGCGGTGTGAAAAGCGGAAAAGATACAGATAAATTTGCTGTATGCGGATTCACCCCCTCCCCTGCGCAGAAAGTATCTGTCCCGATAATTGAGGAATGTCCCGTAAGCCTTGAATGTCGCGTGACTGAAAGCAAGCTGTTGGGAAGTCATACCATGTTTCTGGCTGAAATTGTGGGTATTGACGTTGACGAAAAATACATAGACAGCAAGGGCAAGCTGAATTTGCAGCAGTGCGGACTTGCGGCATATGCTCATGGTGAATATTTCGCTTTGGGACGTAAATTAGGTGATTTCGGGTATTCCGTAAGAAAAAAGAAAAAATCCCATAAAAAGAAGTAATACGGAAAACGAAAAAAATTTTGAAAATATTGCAAAAAGACTTGAAATTTCTTCCGAAATGGTGTAAAATAGAATACAGGGTTGTTATTTAATTAACAACGTCATTTTATAAGATATTTTTTTATGAAAGGATGTCATACCAATGGCAGGATTAAACAAAGTTACTGTAGAGGACATTAACGTAAAGGGCAGAAAGGTACTCGTAAGAGTAGACTTCAACGTTCCGCTCAAGGACGGCGTTATCACAAACGATAATCGTATTCAGGCTGCTCTCCCCACAATCAACAAGCTTGTTGAGAATGGTGCTAAGGTTGTTCTCTGTTCACACCTCGGCAAGCCCAAGAACGGCCCTGAGGCTAAGTTCTCCCTCGCTCCCGCAGCTGCAAGACTTGCAGAGCTCGTAAACACAAAGGTTGTTTTCGCTGCTGATGATACAGTTGTTGGCGACAACGCTAAGAAGGCTGTTGCTGAGATGAACGACGGCGAAATCGTTGTTCTCGAAAACACACGTTTCCGCGGCGCTGAGGAAACAAAGAACGGCGAAGATTTCTCCAAGGAGCTTGCTGCTCTCGTTGACGGAGAGGCTTTCGTTATGGACGCTTTCGGTTCTGCTCACCGTGCACACGCTTCAACAGCAGGTGTTACAAACTTCGTTAAGGAAACAGCTGTAGGATACCTCATGCAGAAGGAAATCAAGTATCTCGGAAATGCTGTAGAAGTTCCTGAGAGACCTTTCGTTGCAATTCTCGGCGGCGCTAAGGTTGCTGACAAGCTCAACGTAATCTCCAACCTCCTTGAAAAGTGTGATACACTTATCATCGGCGGTGGTATGGCTTATACATTCATCAAGGCACAGGGCGGTTCTATCGGTACTTCTCTCGTTGACGACGAGAAGCTTGATTACTGCAAGGAGATGCTCGCTAAGGCTGAGAGCCTCGGCAAGAAGATTCTTCTCCCTGTTGATACAACAATTGCTGCTGAGTTCCCAAATCCTATCGATGCTGAAATCGCTGTAGAAATCGTTGATTCCAACGCTATTCCTGCTGACAAAATGGGTCTTGATATCGGCACAAAGACACAGGAGCTCTTCGCAGAGGCTGTTAAGTCCGCTAAGACTGTTGTTTGGAACGGACCTATGGGCGTATTTGAGAACCCCACACTTGCTAAGGGTACAATCGCTGTAGCTAAGGCTCTTGCTGAGACAGACGCTACAACAATCATCGGCGGCGGCGACTCCGCAGCAGCTGTTATGCAGCTTGGTTTTGCAGACAAGATGAGCCACATCTCCACAGGCGGCGGCGCTTCTCTCGAATACCTCGAGGGTAAGGTTCTCCCCGGTGTAGCTGCTATCGCTGAAAAGTAAGCTAAAACAATTGATAGGGGCGGATAGAAATATTCGCCCTTATTTCAAAGGAGTTGAAAATTATGGATAACTTAATCGAAAAGGCACAGCAGGATAAGGTTGTTGCAGTTCTTCTGGCTGTTGCAGGCTTCCTGTTCGGACTTGCAGTGGGTATGCTTATCGCACCCATAAAAAATGGTCTATCTATAAGTACATCTATTGGCTGTCACAATAAAGGTCTGTCAGCTAAGGCATCTGTTGGTAATAACAATGGCAGCTATAACGGCGGAGCTGACGATTGCGACTGTGATTATGACTGCGGTTGTGGTTGTGATTGTGACTGTGAGTGCACAGAAGAAGAAATTAAATTTTAATCTATATAAGGAGTAAATCGAAATGAACAAGTCAACAAGAAAGGCAATTATTGCCGGAAACTGGAAAATGAACAATACAAGAGTAGAGGCTAAAGCTCTTCTCGAGGCTATCAAGCCCCTCGTTGCTAACGCTGAGGGTAACGTTGAGGTTATCGCTTGCGTACCTTTCACAAACCTTGAAACTGCTATGAACGTTACAGCAGGTTCTAACGTAAAAATCGGTGCTGAGAACGTACACTTTGAGGAAAAGGGTGCTTTCACAGGCGAAATCTCTGCTCCTATGCTCGTTGAGCTTGGCGTTGAGTACGTTGTAATCGGTCACTCCGAGAGAAGACAGTACTTCGGTGAGACAGACGAGACAGTAAACAAGAGAACTCTTGCTGCTCTCAATGCAGGTATCAAGCCTATCGTTTGCGTTGGTGAGCTTAAGTGGGAGCGTGAGTGCAACATCACTGAGGAAGTTATCGCTCGTCAGATTAAGCTTGACCTCTGGAGCGTAACAGCTGAGCAGGTTAAGAATGTTGTTATCGCTTATGAGCCTGTATGGGCTATCGGCACAGGTCTTACAGCTACTCCCGATCAGGCTGAGGAAGTTTGCGGATTTATCCGTGCACAGCTTGCTAAGCTCTACGATCAGGCTACTGCTGACGCTGTAACAATCCAGTATGGCGGTTCTATGAACGCTGCAAATGCTGCTGAGCTTCTTGCTAAGCCCAACATCGACGGCGGTCTTATCGGCGGTGCTTCACTCAAGGCTGAGGACTTCAACACAATTGTTCAGGCTGCTGTAAACGGTTAATTTTATTTGATTCAGCGGGCGGATAATATCCGCCCCTACATTTGCAAATGCACCAATTTTGAAAAACAGAAAAATTTTATCGAAAAACAATAATTTTCTATTGACAAATAATATTTTATGTGGTATACTATAGTCATAGGCAGGATTTTCCTGTATTCACTATTTTTAGAAATTCTATTTTTACGAGGTGGTTACTATGACTAAGCAAATCACAGAAATCGACGCAGCTGAGGATTCCAAAAGAAAAACAAGACATACAGCACTTTTGATTATCAATGTTGTATGTTTATTCTTCGGCGTTCCGATTTACACAGTTCTTACATTTGGAATGTCAGATATTATCGCGCCCTTTTACTCTGCAATATTTTTTGAAAACCTCTTAATTGTGGTATTCTATCTCAATTACAGAGAAAGCGGAAAACTAAAACTTCCCCTTAATATTCTCCGTGTGGTAACTGTTCTGACAATAGCCGTTTCACTTATACCCACGGCAATACTTATGAAATTCAGCGACAAAAGGGAAATGTATTCTGCTAAAAGGCTGATTTTTACAAAATGCGTAAGGTATGATGACGGCAAAGAAACAACCTTGCAGCGTTTTCCCGAACAGCTTCCCGAAAATATTGAGGACTATTTCTTTCATACCGACATAAATAAAATTGCGCCCGATTATGTGGATATGGCGTTTCTTTCATTCCGCACCGATAGGGCTGCAATTGAGCAGTTTGAAGCTGAATGTAAGAAAAAAGGCTATAAATCCACAGATTTGAACAAGGCATTTGAGAAATATGTGCATGAGGAAAAAGAAAATATAGAATATCTTGACGATAAGGAAATGATATCTTATCTGAAACAGGAATTTTATATTGATCAGGGACTCACATACGATACATTTGAGTATCTTGATGCTGAAATACAGGCGGAAATACTGGGAAATACCGTGCTTTACACCTGTGAAAGCAAAATTCCCCACGGATGCGCTTTCAACTACGACAGCGGACTTGTTATCATCTGGGAAGGGGGCGTAGATTTTTGAAAGCTATCTTCACTCTGATAAACATATTTATGATTTTGGTGCTTTTATTCGCAGCAATCATTGTATTTTTTATGAACACTCTCCTCTATTCGGCATTGTTCGCACTTCTCCTTGCAGCAACTGTTATACTTTGCAAATTCCGCAAAAAATCCGCAGAGGACACCCGTTACAAAAAACACGTATTAATCAGCCGTGTTATTTCAATTATAACTGCCGCTGCTATCATATTTCCTATGGTTGTGTGCGTGGGATTCGACAGCAACAAAGCCTGTTATGATCTGAAACTTCGTGTATTTTCCTGCGGTGGTGATAATATTAAGCAAAACCGTGCAAAAGCTCTGCCGAAAAAGCTTCCCAAAAACTGTGATAATTATTATTTCAGATTAGGTCATGGACTCAAAAAAATGGACTTTAGTGCAGCAAGTGCAGTTGTTAAATTTTCCACCGACAATGATACTTTGGCGGCATATGAAGCGGAAATCATAGAAAATGGCTATAAGCAGGTGAAACCTGATGTAACCTTTGCAAGCTTTGTACGTGAGTATGAATTAACCGAAGATGACATTACTGTGTACTTAGATAATCCAAGCTCAATTCACAATGATTATCTGTATAAAAAGGGCGTTCCCTATTTCGTTCTTGAGAAAATTGATGACAATATTGCAGGAGAATTCAACCGTGATTTTACCGTGTATGATTTCAGCGAAAAACTAGGATTTCACGCAGGCTGTATGCTTGACTACACCAACAGAATTGTCATTTTCTGGGCGTAAGAGGTGATGTTATGGAAGATAAAACAAGAGAAACTCCCGTCACTTCCCAATTTACTTTGACAAATATATTAATGTTTTTCGTCCTTGCATTAACAGGATTTATTAATCTGTTATCCTTTAATAAGATTGCTTTTACTCTGACACTACCATTTATCATTGCAAACGTAGTTTTATGTGAATACTACAGAAAATCCAAGATAAACTTTTACTATAAAAAACATGTAAATATCTGCCGTGTAATAGCTGTCACACTTACGCTTATTATATTCGGTTCACCCACGATGATATTGTTTTTCAACCGCACAAAGCCATTTTATCATCTTAAACAAGCGGTATATTCCTGCGGACTTAGCAATATATCTGAATTGCGTACAAGGGAATTTCCTGACTTTCTGCCAAAGGAATGTGAGGACTACTATTTCATAATCAAGCCTCATGCACCTTTCCCTGAAGCCCCTGATACTTTCGCCTCCCTTTCTTTCTATACAGACGAAGAAACAATTGAAAAGTACGAAAGGGAATTTGCAGGAAAAGGCTATGAAAAGGCAAACAGCGATAAAACCTTTGAAGATATAATGATTGAAAATGAAATCACTCTTTCTGAAATTACAGAAATGGATTCCCGTTGGCTTACAAAAACATATATCAAGGAAAAAGGCGTTCCTTATTATATTGTTAATTTTACGGAAGAAGAAAAAATTCTTGATTTAAGCCATGATGTTATCGTATACAAATTCAGGAACAGACCTGGTTTTACATCAGGCTGTCTGCTTGATTACGACAGCGGAATTGTAATATTCTGGGCATAAGCCTAATATATATGACATTCAAGAAATGACAAAACCAATAAATTTTATTTAGGAGGACTATTATGTCTAAAAAACCCGTAGCTCTTATTATTATGGACGGTTTCGGCTACAATGCCGAGGATTATGGCAACGCAATCGCAGCCGCAAACACACCTAATATCGACAAATATATGCAGGGACCAAACATCCTTATCGGTGCAAGCGGTCTTGACGTTGGACTTCCCGACGGACAAATGGGCAACTCCGAGGTTGGTCACACAAACATCGGTGCAGGACGTATCGTTTATCAGATGCTCGTTAAGATTTCCAAGGACATCAAGGACGGCACATTCTTCAACAACAAGGCTATCCTTGACGCTATGAACAACTGCAAGGAGAAAAATTCCGCACTTCACCTTATGGGACTTCTCTCCCCCGGCGGCGTTCACAGCCATATGGAACATCTCTACGGCATTGTAGAAATGGCCAAGAAGAACGGTCTTGACAAGGTTTACATTCACGCATTCCTTGACGGCCGTGACGTTCCCCCTTCATCTGCTGCTGACTATATGGCAGAAGCTGTTGCTGAGCTTGACAAAATTGGTCTTGGAAAAATCGCTACAATCAGCGGACGTTTCTATGCAATGGACAGAGATAACGCTTGGGACAGAGTTGAAAAGGCTTATGCCGCCATGGTTTACGGCGAGGGCGTTAAGGAAACTGACCCCGTTCAGGCTATCAAGAATTCCTACGCTAACAACGCTACTGATGAATTTATGCTCCCCACAGTTATTGAGGGCGGCGATGTAATCAAGGCTGACGACAGCGTGATTTTCTTCAACTTCCGTCCTGACCGTGCAAGACAGATTACAAGAGCATTCGTTGACCCCGATTTCGCAGGATTTACAAGAAACAACGGTTTCTTCCCCCTCAGCTTCGTTTGTATGGCTCAGTATGACGCAACTATGCCAAATGTTACTGTTGCATATCCCCCTGAGCAGCTTACAATGACAATGGGCGAATACCTCTCTAAAATTGGCAAAACTCAGCTCCGTATCGCTGAAACACAGAAGTATGCACACGTTACATTCTTCTTCAACGGCGGTGAAGAAAAGCAGTTCGAGGGCGAGGATAGAATCCTCATCAAGTCCCCCGATGTAGCTACTTTCGATATGAAGCCCGAAATGAGCGCATATGAGGTTTGCGACGCTGTTGTTGAGGCTATTGAAGCTGACAAGTACGATGTAATTATTCTCAACTACGCTAACTGCGACATGGTTGGACATACAGGCATTTTTGATGCAGCTGTAAAGGCTGTAGAGGCAGTTGACGAGTGCGTAGGCAGAATGGTTGACGCTATACTTGCAAAGGGCGGTGCAGCTCTTATTACTGCTGACCACGGCAACGCTGACAAGATGTATGAGCCTGACGGAAGTCCTTTCACAGCTCACACAACAAATCCTGTTCCCCTTATTGCTGTAGGCGTTGAGGGCAAGCTTGCTGAGGGCGGTGTTCTTGCTGACCTTGCACCCACAATGCTTGATATTATGGAAGTTCCACAGCCTGCTGAAATGACAGGAAAATCACTTCTTATTAAGTAATTTATAAATATATATAAGAGGCTGACAAAATCAGCCTCTTATTAAATGGTGAGGTATATGACAAAAGGTGTAAAAATTATACTTATCTGCTTTATAGTTGTTTTTGCTGTATCTGCCGCTATATCGTTGTATTTTCTTCGTCCGTCTAACAGTAAAAACGTAGTGATTATCCGTGACAACGAGGTGCTGTACAGCTTCGATTTGTCAACGGCTGAAAATCAGACTATCCGCATAGACTACGAGGGCGGCGGTTATAATATCATCGAGATAAAAAACGGCGAAATCCGCATTTCCGCGGCTGACTGCCCTGATAAAACCTGCGTTAAAACGGGCACTCTCAAATCTGAGGAAATGCCTGTTGTATGCCTGCCGCACCACCTTATACTGCGGTTTTCTGACGATGAATGAAAGGATGAAAAATATGAACCCAATGGGATTTTTAAAGATTAAGCCGCTTTTTGAGCGTTTCACACAGGACCATCCAAAGCTTCTGATGTTTCTTTCTGCGGCAGCAGGCGAAGTAAGCAAAGACAGCATTGTTGAAATTACTGTTATGAATGCTGAGGGCTACAAAATGCGCACTAATATAAAAGTCAACGAAAACGACGTTGAACTTTTCAGTGAATTAAAGAAAATGATGAATAAATAACGGTATATAGACAACAATCGGATGTTATACTTGACAAACATTTTTATTTGATGTATAATTATAGTGAACGTCAAATATAATTTGACGTTCACTATAATTAAAGATTTAAAGTGCCTCGCACATCCGCAAACTAAAGTTTGCTCCGTGCGGATCGGCAAATAGCAAATTGAAATGAGGTCTGATATGAAAAAAACTAAATTTGACGTTACAGGCATGACCTGTTCAGCTTGTCAGGCTCATGTTGAAAAAGCTGTAAAGGCTGTAGCTGGTGTTTCTGAGGTCAATGTAAATCTTTTGCGCAACTTCATGCAGGTTGAATATGACGAAAATGTAGCTGATACGGCTAAAATCATAGCCGCAGTTGAAAAAGCAGGCTTTGGCGCATCTGAATCAGGCAAAAGAACTGAAAAAACCGATAATCACGACAATACAAAGTCAATGAAAACACGGCTGATTCTCTCTCTTTGCTTTATGATTCCCCTGTTTTATCTATGTATGGGGCATATGTTCGGTCTGCCGATACCGGCAATACTCGACGGAAAAGAAAATATGATGCTTTTCTGCCTAACGCAGCTGCTTCTCACCTTGCCGATTATATCACTGAATTTCCACTTTTTCCGCAATGGATTCAAGAATATAATTCATCGCTCGCCCAATATGGACAGCCTTATTGCCCTCGGTGCATCTGCGGCATTAGTGTACAGCTTATACGGAACGTATATGACTGCTTACCACATGGGGCACGGCAATTTAACCACAGCACACGGCTTTATGATGAATCTTTATTATGAAGCCTGCGGAATGATTCTCACGCTTATCACTGTAGGAAAATATCTGGAAGCCAAGAGCAAAAACCGCACATCTGACGCTGTATCCGCACTTGTTGACCTTGCGCCGGAAACTGCTCTTGTTATCCGAAACGGAAAAGAAAAAGAAATTTCCGCATCTGAAATTGTTGTTGGGGATATCGTACTCATCAAAGCAGGAGCGGCAGTTCCATGTGATTGTACGATTATCGAGGGCAATTGTTCCGTTGACCAGTCTGCACTGACAGGAGAAAGTATACCCGTTGTAAAGAGTATTGGTGACACTCTTATGAGCGCTTCTGTCTCAACAGGTGGATTTGTAAAATGCCGATGTGACCGAACCGAAAAGGATTCCACATTGTCAAAAATTATTTCCCTTGTAGAAGATGCAGCGGCATCCAAAGCACCAATTGCCCGACTTGCAGATAAAATCAGTGGAGTTTTCGTCCCTGTTGTGATTGTAATTGCCCTGATTTCCGCAATAATCTGGCTTATAGTCACAGGTGATACTTCGGCGGCACTGAAAGCAGCAATTTCAGTTCTCGTTATTTCATGCCCCTGCTCTCTGGGACTTGCAACTCCAACAGCAATTATGGTAGGCACAGGAAAGGGTGCACAGCAGGGCATACTTATAAAATCTGCTGAAAGCCTCGAAACTGCGCACAAAATAACTGCTGTAGTCCTTGACAAAACCGGCACCTGCACTGAGGGAAAGCCAAAAGTTCGTGAAATATTCTCCCACGGTGTAACCGCAAAGGAGCTTATGGCTTATGCATGTTCTCTGGAATTAAATTCGTCACACCCCCTTGCAAAGTCGATTATCAGTTACTGTAAGGAGAACAAAATTGACACGTTTCCCTGTGCAGACTATAAAGAGACAGCAGGCGGCGGATTATCTGGTATCATTAACAATAAAATAATCCTGATTGGTAATCAGCGGCTTATGGAGCAGAATAAAATTGATATTTCCGCACTTGCGGAAAAAGCCGCACAATCAGCAGAAAACGGCGGTATACCGTTATTTGTAGCCGCTGACGGAAAGTCTGTAGGAGTAATTATTGCCGCAGACCCCGTAAAATCCACCTCAAAAGAAGCAGTTGAGATGTTCCGCAATCTCGGCATAAAAACAATTATGCTGACAGGAGATAATTCACGGACTGCGACGGCTATATGCCGTGAACTTGCCATTGACGAGGTACATGCGGAACTGATGCCTGCCGATAAAACCGCAATATTACGCGATTTGCAGAAATCAGGTCACTCTGTTGCAATGGTAGGCGACGGTATAAACGATGCGCCTGCACTTGCCGCGGCAGATGTGGGAATTGCAGTTGGCGGAGGGCAGGATATTGCCATAGAATCGGCAGATATCGTGCTTATGCAAAACGACTTGCGCGATGCCGCAGAGGCTATACGTCTCAGCAGAGCAACAATGCGCAATATAAAGCAGAATCTTTTCTGGGCGCTGATTTACAACAGCCTCGGGATTCCCCTTGCGGCAGGGCTTTTCTACCCAATTTTCCACTGGCAGCTCAACCCAATGTTCGGAGCGGCGGCAATGTCTCTCAGCTCTTTCTGCGTTGTGACAAATGCCCTGCGGCTCAATCTTTTCAAGACTGTGAAAAGCAAGGTAGCAATTCCTGAAAACAACGATATATCAACAAAAACGGAGGTTAAAACCATGAAAAAAACAATGTATATTGACGGCATGATGTGCAATCACTGCACAGGCACTGTTTCAAAGCTTCTCAATGCAATTGAGGGAGTTTCAGCGGAGGTTTCACTGGAAAACAAGTGCGCATATCTGGAAATTTCAGGCGATGTTTCCGATGAACTTCTCATCAAGACAATTACAGATGCTGATTTTACAGTTAAAGGAATTGAATAACATTAAACCCCACGGATTTTCTGTGGGGTATACATTTATAATGAATTTTGAAAGGATATTTTATGCCAATTATAGAAATAAATGATTTAACAGCCAAGGAGCTTATCCCCTACGTTTCAAGCAATGAAATTCAGTTGAAACGCTATTTTGAGCCTGATTTGGGAATTTTCATTGCCGAAAGCCCAAAAGTTATCCGCCTTGCGCTGAAACATGGCTATGAGCCGATTTCTCTCCTTGCAGAGCGCAAATACATAGAGGGACAGGGCAGGGATATAATCGACATATGTGCAGATATTCCCGTTTATACGGCGGACAGCTCTGTTCTGACGGAGTTGACAGGCTTTAAGCTCACACAGGGAATTCTCTGTGCCATGCGTAGAAAACCACTGTCCACAGTGGAGGAAATATGCCGAAATGCGCAACGTATAGCTGTTTTGGAGGATGTCATGAACCAGACAAATATCGGCGCTGTTATTCGCTCAGCGACGGCACTGGGAATTGAAGCAGTACTGCTCACAGAGCCCAGCAGTGACCCCTTGTATCGCCGCGCAATTCGTGTAAGTATGGGAACAGTTTTCAGTATGCCATGGACTTATATAAGCGGCAATTCGCCTGAATATGTCGCACAGCTCAAAGATATGGGATTCACAACAGCGGCAATGGCACTGCACAGCAATACGGTGGATATCGACAATCCAGCGTTAAAAAAAGCCGAAAAACTCGCACTTATACTTGGCACAGAGGGCGAAGGACTAAAGGACAGTACTATTGAGGCATGCGATTATACCGTAAAAATCCCAATGGCAGAGGGCGTGGATTCCCTTAACGTAGCAGCGGCAAGTGCGGTAGCATTCTGGGAAATCAGCCACTAAATCTGTACTTGACAAAATTGAGATAATATGCTATAATCTAAAAATGAAAATGATTATCAATTTTGTTATGGAGAAAGATATGCTTAAAAAAATGCTTTCCGCAATGTGTGCTGCCATTTTACCTCTCGTGACTTTAGCCTCATGCGGTGAAAATCCTGCCGCAGATAACGGCAAAATCAACGTAGTCTGCACCATTTTTCCCTGCTATGACTGGACAAGGCAGGTAGTGGGAGACACAGAAAATGTTGACATAACCTATCTTCTGGACGACGGGTCAGACCTTCACAGTTTTCAGCCCACAGCGGAAGATATGATAAAAATATCCGATTGCGATGTCTTTGTATATGTAGGCGGAGAATCTGACCAATGGGTTGAAAAAGCTCTGGAAAACGCACGAAATAAGGATATGAAAATACTTCGCCTTATGGACGGTCTAACCGATTACCTCACAGAATCAGAAAATAGTGAAAATGTAGCTGAACATCATAACCACGAAGAACATGAGGAACATGACCACCATGAATCAGTATATGATGAGCATATCTGGCTTTCGCTGAATAATGCTCAGATGTGCGTATCTGAAATATCAACAGCTCTTTCCGCCGCTGACAGCGAAAATGCCGATACATACAGCGAAAACGCAAGCGCATATTCCACAGAGTTACAGCTCCTTGACAGAAGCTTTCATATGATGTTTGACGAAAAGCCGCATACGTTGATTTTCGGTGATCAGTTCCCCTTCATATATTTTACAGAATGTTACGGACTTGACTACTTCGCCGCATTTTCAGGCTGTTCAGCTGATACGGAATCAAGCTTTGAAACCATAACATTTCTTGCCGAAAAAGTGGACGAGCTAAAAGCGGAAACGGTTTTCGCGATAGAAAATTCCGACTGCACAATAGCAGAGGCTGTAATATCCAACACAGCAGATAAATCTCAAAATATAGCCATTCTCGATTCTATACAGTCAGTGTCACAGAAGAAAATTGACGAGGGATATACATATTTAGAGGCTATGAAGAAAAACTACGATGTATTGAAAGAGGTCTATAATTCGTGAGTGAACAGATAATATGCTCCAACGCCGCCCTCGGCTACGAGGACGGCAAAGTAACCGAGGGCGGCGTT
>CALGTV010000044.1 GCA_937902395.1 uncultured Ruminococcus sp. | reverse complement strand
AAGGGGTGAATTTCCAAACAGTCCTGTGGACTGTTTGGAAAGAGGGGACGCTCTGAAAGAGAGAGCGTCCCCTTAAAAATTATCTTATTGTAACTTTTTCGATAGACTGGGGCGGTCGTTAATCTGACCGCCTTTTTGCGTACAATCCATTACACAATGATATAATCCGAGCTTGCATAACCTATAATTCCGTTATATGATACAACATACCAGCCGGGCAGACTTCCTGTAATCAGAACAGCGGCATTGTCAGGGATTTTGCCGATAATTGCACCGTCAAGAGAGGGATAACTGCGGATATTCAGATTGCTTCCATTTGTATTTACCATACCATAAAATACAGGTACAGGCTGAATAAAAGGGATTCCGAAATAATCGCAGAGGGACATGACAAGATTTTCTGCAATGGCATCAAGATTATTTTTCAGCCATGCCTCGTCAGATAAATTATCATGATATCCTAACTCACAAAGAACAGCTACAGCCTTTGTGCGAAGTACCTCGCCAAGACTGTTTGTGGGAACAGCACGGGATCTTTCAGGCAAGGGATAAATGGCTTTAAGATTATTGGCGATAATGTTTGCAAGTCTTTCACTGTCGGCGCTTTGCGGCGCAAAGTATATGTCGATACCTCTTATACGTCCCGAGAGGCTTTCGGGAGCGGCATTTGAATGTAAGGCAAGATGTACGTCGTAATAATTGGCATTGGAGTCTGAAATTGCTCCCTGAACGTTTCTGTCTGGGTCATTCCGCACAAATCCGATACCGCTTGAACGGAGATAAGGCTCCATTCTGTCAGCAAGCAGATTCATATAAAGTTCTTCATTTCCCTCTGTAGCGTATTTGTTCCATTCCTGTGTGGAGGGGCTTAAAAAAATCTTAGGCATAATTATTCTCCTTTGAAATTTATTCCTTTATTATTATATGCGTAATAAAGTGAAAGGGTTCGCTTAATTTGTTCACACATAATGGTAAAAAAATCGGCACGGAAGTAAATTTCCGCGCCGATTTTTGCTTAAAGGCAGTAATTAGCAGCCACAGCCGCAGCCACAATCGCTGTTGTTGTTGCCACAACCGCAGCTGTTGTTGTTATTACCGCATCCGCAGAAAAGAACGAAGATGAGGATGAGAAGGATGATCATGCAGCTGTTGCCGCCAAAACAAGAATTACACATAATAAATATCTCCTTTGGAAGATGTATTTGAACCGCTTTGTTTGCGTTTCATAGTACATAATATGCCACAGCGAAAAATGTGTTACAGATTTTGAGAAAACTTTTTCGGTAATTTTTTATTTCGACTGTTATCGCGCGGTATTCGTGGCATAATATAGTAACAGAAAAAAGTAACGGAGGAGACAATATGATAAACACAGATAATTTTACATCTAAATCGGCTGATATTATTGACGGAGCAGTTGAAGTAGCATCAGAGCTTGGGCACACCTATGTAGGCAGTGAACACATTGTACTTTCAATCACAGGAGACGGCACAACCACAGCCGCACAGATTCTCATGGACGGCGGTGTTGCTTACGACGACCTGAGACGTGAGATAATAGCACTGGTGGGTCAGGGAAGCCCCTCTGTCCTGAACCAGCGGTATTTTACAACTGCCGCAAGACGTATTCTTGAAAACGCATATAATATTGCACTCAGCGACAAGAAAAAACAAGCATCTCCTGAGCATATCCTTGCGGCAATCGTCAGCGAATCCTCATGCAGTGCCTGCACTGTTATAAAAAAGGCAGGAGGAAGCATGACAGATATATGTGCAGGACTTGAAATAATATCCTCAGCCAAGATAAGAGGGGAACTCTACGAAGCTATAAAGCCAAAGGTATCACATCTGCCGAATCTTTTCCGCTATGGCAGGAATCTTACAGATATTTCACTTATAAAAAAACATGACCCACTTATCGGGAGAATCAAAGAGGTAGAACGAGTATTGCAGGTGCTTTCAAGACGAGTAAAAAATAATCCCTGTCTTATTGGTGAGGCAGGAGTGGGAAAAACGGCAATAGTTGAGGGAGTTGCAGAGCTTTTCGTGCGGAATCTTGTACCTGATTCCCTGAAAAATAAATTTATATTCTCTCTGGATTTCACTTCACTGCTATCAGGCGCGAAATATCGCGGCGATTTTGAGGAGCGTGTAAAGGCATGCATTGACGAAGCAGTAAATGCAGGGAATATAATTCTTTTTATTGATGAGCTTCACACAATTGTAGGCGCAGGAGCGGCAGAGGGAGCTATTGACGCGGCAAATATAATGAAACCCATGCTTGCACGTGGCGAATTGCAGATAATCGGAGCAACAACATTTGAAGAATACAGCAAATCTATTGAAAAGGATTCAGCACTTGAACGCAGATTCCAGCCTGTACAGGTAAATGAACCTGCGGCTGAAGAGTGCATTGAGATGATTCGGGGCTTAAAAAATCGCTATGAAAGCTATCACGGAGTTGAGATACCCGATGATATGATAGAGCTGTCGGTGAATATGGCGATACGCTATGTAAGCGACAGATTTCTTCCCGATAAGGCTATTGACGTAATTGATGAAGCCTGTGCCTGTGCGAAAATACGCTGTAATTCCGGGATAAGACGGAGAGATTCAGAGTACATCGATCTCAGAGGAAAGGACAGCAGTATAAACAAAATTGGCAGATTATTAGGCAATGACGAAGAAAAAGTTCTTTGTGCTGAGGATATTTTATCGGTGATATCAATGAAAACAGGAATTCCCCTTAATAAGATAACATCAGAGGAGGGTACACAGCTTGGATTTCTTGAAAAAACTCTGTCGGAGCGTGTTGTCGGGCATAGCTATGCA
Source organism: uncultured Ruminococcus sp. (assembly GCA_937902395.1). GTDB lineage: Bacteria > Bacillota > Clostridia > Oscillospirales > Ruminococcaceae > Ruminococcus. The sequence goes on along the minus strand of CALGTV010000044.1, from coordinate 923 downwards.
GTTAAGAAGGTAGCAAATGCGGTATGCCGTTCACGTTCAGGACTTGGAGAGGGCGGCAAGCCAGCGGCATCGTTTTTATTTGCAGGTCCGTCGGGAGTTGGAAAAACAGAGCTTGCACGAGCATTGGCAGACTGCCTTTTCTGTTCCGAAAAAAATCTGATACGAATTGATATGTCGGAATATATGGAAAAACATTCCGTATCGAAGCTTATCGGCGCACCTCCCGGATATGCAGGATATGACGACAAAAACGGAAGTCTCTGCGATAGGATAAGGCGGAATCCCTATTCACTTGTGCTTTTTGATGAAATCGAAAAAGCCGACCCTGAGGTGCTTAATATAATGCTCCAGATTCTTGATTATGGCACACTTACGGATTCCACAATGCGAAAGGTCAGCTTCCGCAATTGTCTTATAATAATGACATCAAACGTAGGCGCAGAGCTTTCAGGAAAAAGCAGTCTTGGATTCGGAGCAGACAGCGGCGAGAGGGAGAATCGTGTGCTTGAAGCTGTAAAATCGCGGTTTACACCTGAATTCACGGGACGAATTGACGAGATAATTGTATTCCGCAGTCTTGAACGTGACGATTTGATGAAGATAAGCGAAAAGGCGCTGGACAATTTACGGATACGTGCGGAAGCTCTCGGAATCGGCATAAGCTATGGCAGTGATGTGGTTGAAGCAGTGGCGGCGGCAAAGGAAACGGATAAATACGGAGCGCGGCCGATAAAGCGCAGAGTGACGGATTTAATTGAGAATGAGCTGGCGAAAATGATAATCGGCTCTGCGGTACAGCGTGGAGAAAACGTAAGAATTGAGGCACAGAACGGAGATATAAGGATAACAAAAAGCGTTGTGGTTTGATATGGGATTCTAAAGGGTGAAACCCTTTAGCAGAGTCCAGAGACGGAGTCTCTGGT
>CALGTV010000043.1 GCA_937902395.1 uncultured Ruminococcus sp. | reverse complement strand
TCACCCTTTAGAATCCCATTTTATTTATAGTTTTTGGACAATCTCACCGCACAGAAATGAAAATTTCTGTGCGGTGATTTTTTATCGGTTATTAACGCTTTCGGGGTACATATCATGCTGTGTTAGTCTGTCCCATGCTACTTTTTCCCATTTTGTGCCGGGCTGACCGTAGTTGCAGTATGGGTCTATTGAAATGCCGCCGCGAGGGAGGAATTTTCCCCATACTTCAATATATTTCGGCTCCATAAGCTTAATCAGGTCATTCATAATGATGTTTACGCAGTCTTCATGGAAATCTCCATGATTGCGGAAACTGAAGAGATAGAGTTTCAAAGATTTGCTTTCTACCATATTAACTGAGGGTACATAGGATATGTATATCGTCGCAAAATCGGGCTGTCCTGTAATTGGACACAGACTTGTAAATTCGGGACAATTGAATTTTACAAAGTAATCCCTGTCGGGGTGCTTATTTGGGAAAGTTTCAAGCACATCGGGGTTGTAATCCGAGGAATATTTTGTGTGCTGATTTCCTAAAAGGGTGATATCGCCGTGTTCGTTATCTGTTCTGCCTGCCATAATAATTCTCCTTTACATTATCGGGTCTGTAACACCGTTTTCTTCAAATGCCGCAATTCTGTCACGGCAAGTTCCGCATATACCGCAGGGCTTGTCTCCGCCTTCGTAGCAGCTCCATGTGAGTTCGTAAGGTACGCCGATTTCCAAGCCGATTTTTACAATATCCTTTTTCGCCATATCCACAAATGGAGCGATTATTTTAAGCTGATTTCCGCTGCCGATGTATACCGCCTCATTCATGGCATTGTTGAAATCCGATGAACAATCGGGGTAGGCATTGCCTGCCGCGTCGTCGCTGTGTGCGCCGTAATATATAACTCCGCAATCGTTGGAAAGTGCGATACTTGCCGCTGATGATAAGAAAAGTCCGTTTCTGAATGGCACATATGTGGAAACAGGCTTGCCCTCTGCCTGTTCAAGCTGTTCTGCATAAGTTCCCGTGGGAATTTCCTTGTCTGAACTGCTTAAAAGGGAACAGTCGGAATCCGCAAAAATAAGCGTAAGGTCAAGGGTTTTCCACGTTACACCGTAGTATTCCGCAATTTTCTTCGCTGCCTGAATTTCCTTGTCGTGCTTCTGTCCATAGTAAATGGACAGAGCGATTACATTTTCAGCGCCGTATTCCTTTACAGCGATACCGAGACAGGTCGTGCTGTCAACTCCACCGCTGAATAAAACCAATGCTTTCATATTCCACCTCAATCAACTATTTTCTGCAAATCACAGTTGCTCTTGAATTTGCCTGTATATGTTCTTGTTTCTGTTCTTGCGGAGGCGTTGCGTATGCCTCTTGCGGTCATACAGCTGTGTGAGCCGAGGATTTTTACAGCTACATCGGGAGTTCCTGCCGCTTCGGAAATAATCTCCGCAATATCTCTGCCGAGACGTTCCTGCAATTGCAGGCGCTTTGCCGCCATATCGCAGATACGGGCAATTTTGCTCAGTCCGAGAACTCGTCCATGTGGGATATATGCCACATTTACCGTCATATCGTACATAAGTGCAAGGTGATGTTCGCAATAGCTGAAAACGGTTATATCTTTCATAACCACGGCTTCTTCTGCGTCGGATTCCTCAGCAGTAAAGGTTTTACTGAACATTTCAGCTATTTCGTGATTTGTATAAGCCGTACCCTCCAGAACTTCTGCAAGCATGCCTGCAACTCGTGAGGGAGTTTCCACAAGCCCCTCGCGGTCTGGATTTTCGCCGATAGCTTCGAGAAGTCCGCGTATATGGTATTCAATTTTTTCTTTATCCATTTCAGACACCTCTTTCCTCGGGATTCCAGATAAACTTGTGAAGCTGGAGCTGTAATTTTACTCCGTTGAGATTATTTTTCTTCATAAAGTCCACAATATCAGCAGGGTTGATTCTGTTGAAAACGGGGCTGATGTAAACGCTGCATTTTTTCAGCAATTCATATTTTTCAATGATTTTTACGGCTGTTTCAAGGTCGGATATGCTTCCGGCAACAAATTTAACAGTATCGTTTTGGCGGATGTAATTATAGTTGCCTAAATCCATGGCACGTTCCATATTGCTGTCGGGGAGCTTGTAGTCAAGGGTAAATGAGGGACGGTTTTCTCTGCGGCTGAGTTCCGCAATGGATATACTTCCGTTTGTCTCAATTTCCACATTGTTGCCTTGTTCCATGAGTATATCTATCAATTCGCCCAGATTTTCCTGTAAAAGCGGCTCGCCGCCTGTCAGAGTGACGTTTTTCACTCCTGTGCCGTAGACATAGCCTGCTATCTGCTCTGCTGACAGCATTTCAGCAGGGTAATCCTCAGTATTTGCCCATTTTGTATCGCAATAGGAACAGTTGAGGTTGCATTTTCTGAAACGGATGAATACAGCCAGTTCGCCTGCTTTTCTGCCCTCGCCGTTAATACTTACAAATCTTTCCGCTACGGGATAAATCATACCTTTCCTCCATTATTCAAACTTCATAGGTTGCGCAGTTGTCGGGAGTTTCGTATACTGTTACTGTGCATACGGGAAGTCCCTGAAAAGCCAGCAGTTCATAAAAATGCTTTGCAAAGTTTTCAGCTGTGGGACGAAAAGAGACTTCTGTAAGACTGAAATTTTCCGCTTTTAGCGCTTCAAGTGTGGACGCTTTCAGGCTGTCTTTTTCATAGATAAGGGTATGGTCAAAGCTTTCTGAAAGGTCGCGGACGGCTTTTTTCAAATCGCCGAAATCTATAAGCATACCGCGCTTTTCGCCTGAATCCTGTAGACTATCTCCGCATATAGTCACTTCCACTGTCCACCGATGACCGTGGATATTTGCACATTTGCCGTTATAGCCGCTTAGAAAATGCGCGGAATCAAAGGCGGCATTTGCTGTTAATTTATACATTTAAATTCCTCCGATTACAGACATAAAAAAAGTGTTCTGACACGCAGAACACACTACACGGTTTTCTTTTGAGACAGGTATAAGCCGTGAACTGTCTTTCTGCTTTACATATTATAGCATATAATACGTTGCTTGTCAACAAAAAATGCAGTATAACATGAATTTCATGTTATACCGCATTTATAGGCTGCAATATCATTTGTTTGTTAATCTGCCTGCTGTAATGCCGTTCATTTCATAGATTTCAAGATTTTCAACATTTTTGGGGATTCGGTTTTCATCGAAAAATACATACAGCACATTTTCCTGTCCATTGCCATTTTCTAATTCCAACAGGGCGCTTTCGGAATATTCAGCCATAGCTTCGTAGTTTTCTCTTGCGCAATAAAAACTGCTCATTTTTATATTATTTTCGCTTGCATATACTCCTAACAGCATGTATTGGTCATAGTTGATTCTGTGGTCAATAGGGAGAGGAACATATCGGATTTCGGATACTCCGTTCAGAATTTCCTGCCATTTTTCTGAATATAACGGCGATGTGTATTCTGTTTTTTTGAAATATGATTTATTTTCTTTTTGTATCATTTTTGATAAATCTGCCATTTGTATCGCTGAAACAGCAAGTACAATTATGCATGAAATTTTTTTCCAATTTATTTTTGAGAGAACTACAAATATAACAGTATATATTAAATAGTCGCATATCCATATAAATCTGCCTGATGCGCGGAATACTGATAATGCTGATATTATAATTTGAGGATATTTAATTGAAAATATTACGCTGTCGTTAAATGTTATAACGGGGCTGATTGCAAGAATAAAAGCTGCAATAAAAATAAAAAATCCGCCTATGATGTAAGCCTTGTGTTTTTTGGCAAATTCTGATATGTTTTTATTTTTGAATAAAAAGTATACAGATGTACACAGTGCAATAATACCTGCTATTATTATACCTAAGCCTAAATATCCGAAGCCCTCTCCCTGTCCGTCAAGAGTTTTCATACCATTTAAGAATGCACTGTTTTTCATCGGATTTATAAAGGTATTCAGATTTGAGCTGTATATACCAAGGCCACCGTCGGTATAACCGCCTTTATCGTAAAACGCTCCGAATGAGAACATTGCAGCCAATGAACAGATAACGGAAACGGAGCCGCAAATCAGTACATATCTTATTTTTTTATTTTTTAATATATATGTTAAAAATGAGCCTGCCATTACAACATAGACCATTGCCATAAGATACATATGAATCAGCGGCGCAATTCCTGCAACTATTGCCCACAGCACAACGGGAGTAGCTCTATGTTTCCACTGGCGCTCCTGATATACCCATAAAATAAGCGCAATGATTATCAGCCAGTGAGCAGAAAGAGAATCATGACCATACAAACGCTGAAGTATTGTGGGAGTTACAATATAGCAAATACTTGCAGTCAGGCAGAAAAATGGATTTTTAATGAACCTTTGCAATAAAATCGCAGAAAAGAATCCTTGCATTGCAAAGCTGAAAACTCCCCATATTCCTGCATATTGAAAGGATTCGGGCAGAATCGGAGATAAAATTTTAAAAAATACTGCAAATAAAGGTATGCTGTCGGTGTATATACATGATACTTTATCAGGCATCGTAAGCCCCTCGATTAATCCTAAGGGGAAAGTCCATGGGCTGTTTCTGTAATATGCCCAACCAAGATAATGCTGTACAAGGTCTCCGCTTTTACTGATTATCCATTCAGTGTATGTCGGGTCTATTATTCTTATTCCGTAAATTAAACAAAACAGGATTATTCCCATAACTGCGCTGATAATCGGCACTATAAAAAAATTTGTTTTTTTGTTGGAAATGGATTCCATTTCTATGCCTCCTGATATTCAATAATATTCCTGATAAAAACCTTATCTATTATACAGTATTTCAATTTAATTGTCAATAGTTGAATTTATTGGTAATAAAGAAAGCAATAATTGAACTTGCAATATGTCTTAAAAAGTGATATAATATATGTATAATAAAAAGGGGTGAAGCAATGAAAATAAACTGGAATTCAAAATATACAACAATTTCTGTATATACTGTACTTACTTTCACAGCCTGCATATTTGTATATGGAATACTGTTCAATTTTACTGCAATAGGTGATTTCATACAAAAGTTGACTCATATTCTTTCGCCGATAATATGGGGAATTGTAATTGCCTATCTTGTAAATCCCATAATGAAGTGGATAGAAAAACGGGCGAAAAGAGTAATAGAAAAAAATAAGCCCCATTTCAGACTGACAAGAATAATATCCTTGTTTCTGGCAATGATTGTATTTCTTGCGGTAATTTCAGCGTTGTTAGCTATAATTTTGCCGCAGGTTATTGAGAGTATAACTACAATTATCAATAATTTCAGTACATATATCAATAACTTTGAAAAATGGATTGATTCACTTCTTGTGAAATATCCTGAGGTGCTGACTGTTGTAAGTGACCAGGTTGATAATATCGAAAAAGCACTTGTAGAATTTGCAAACAATATCGTTCCAAAAGTGGGCGATATTATGAAGAAAATAACTGACAGTACCCTGAGCTTTATTGTGGCTGTTAAAGATATTCTGATTGGTATTATTGTTGCGGTATATCTTCTTTATGGCAAAGAGCATTTTCAGGCACAGATGAAAAAGCTTGTTTGTGGTATTCTTCCGAAAAAATGTGCAACCACTACATTGAGAGTATGTGCTCAGACGAACAGCTCCATAAGTGGCTTTATATCGGGGAAAATTGTGGATTCAATAATTATTGGCTGTCTGTGCTTTGTATGCATGACGATTATGAAATTTGACTTTATTGTTCTTATTTCGGTAATTGTCGGGGTTACAAATGTTATACCGTTTTTCGGACCTTTCATCGGTGCGATACCAAGTGCTTTGCTGTTGCTTGTAGCCGCACCAAAGCAGGTAATCCCTTTCCTTATCCTCATACTTATAATTCAGCAGCTTGACGGAAATGTAATCGGTCCGAAGATTCTGGGACAAACTACGGGTATATCGGCTTTCTGGGTGCTGTTTTCTATTCTTGTGGGCGGTGGATTGTTCGGATTTGCAGGTATGCTGTTGGGAGTGCCTGTATTTGCGGTGCTGTATTCACTTCTCAAGGAATTTATAGAATATCTTCTTGAAAATAAAAGCCTTTCTACTGAAACAGAAGATTATTTGCCGGAATATGCGGTTGATAAGCCTGTGAAGGAAACGGAAAAGAAACCTGAAAAGAAAGCAGTTGCGAAAACTGAAGAAAAAACAGAAAAATAATAAAATCGGTCATTTCATATTTTTTGAAATGACCGATTTTGATTGTTGATAAAACTATAAAAAATGGGATTCTAAAGGGCGAAGCCCTTTAGCAGAGTCCAGAGACAGCGGCGGGGA
>CALGTV010000042.1 GCA_937902395.1 uncultured Ruminococcus sp. | reverse complement strand
AAAAAGTAGAAAATAAAAATTATTTTTCAATAATCAATGTTTTTCCGTTGGAAAAGTGCCCATTTCAGACTATATATGGAGGGACATATACAATCGACAGAAAAAAAGACAATAATATTTCCATTGTGTCAACGGTAATTTTTAATCTCAAATTTTATATTTTTATTGCTTTTTATACAAATATATGCTATAATAAATCGTCTTATAAAATTATGGGAGGTTTTTATATGGAAAATATTGTAAGCCTTAAAAATATTATAGTTGAATTTGAGGACGGCGACCAGATTCTCAAAAATATCAGCCTTGACATAAAGGATAAGGAATTTGTAACATTTCTCGGGCCATCAGGCTGCGGAAAAACCACAACTCTGCGTATTATCGCAGGATTTCTCGAGCCAAAAAGCGGCGACGTAATCTTTGAGGGAAAGCGTATAAACGGCATGCCCCCCCACAAGAGAAATGTCAACACTGTATTCCAGAGATACGCACTTTTCCCACATCTCAACGTGTATGAGAATATTGCTTTTGGTCTACGCGTTAAAAAAATTCCCGAAAAGGAAATTGTCCGCCGCGTTGGCGAAATGCTGGAGCTTGTAAACCTTATGGGTTACGAAAAGCGTACTGTAAACCGCCTTTCAGGTGGACAGCAGCAGCGTGTAGCTATTGCCCGCGCCCTTGTAAATCATCCGAAAGTGCTTCTTCTTGACGAGCCTTTAGGTGCTCTTGACCTTAAACTCCGAAAAGAAATGCAGATAGAACTGCGTAAAATCCAACAAGAGCTTGAACTCACTTTCGTATATGTCACTCACGACCAAGAGGAAGCCCTCACCATGAGCGACAGTATAGTTGTTATGAATAACGGTTCTATACAGCAGATAGGTTCTCCTACAGATATTTACAACGAGCCTGTAAACGCCTTTGTTGCGGACTTTATCGGTGAAAGCAATATCCTCAACGGCTCTATGCTGAAAGACTGCCTTGTACAATTCAACGGCAGAGAGTTTGAATGTGTTGACAAGGGATTCGGAAAAAATGAAACTGTAGATGTGGTAATTCGTCCCGAAGATGTGAAAATAGTCCCTGCCGCCTCCGCAAAGCTTACAGGTATTGTGGAATCCGTGGTATTTAAAGGCGTTCACTATGAAATGATAATCGACGGTGTTGACCACAAATGGACAGTACATTCCACAAAGGCTGAAACTCCCGGCTCTATGGTAGGACTTGCCTTTGACCCCTTTGATATTCACATTATGAAGAAATCGGAGGAATGACAATGAAACTGAAATATTTCTCTGCGCCATATCTTGTATGGATGATAGTATTTATTGTAGTCCCCCTGCTGATGATAGCATTTTTCGCATTCACCAACGAGGACGGACAATTCACCATGAAATATATTTCCGACGTAGGACAGTATTCAAATATCTTTATCCGTTCCATATGGCTTTCACTTATCGCCACTGTAATATGCCTTGTAATTGCCTATCCTGTGGCATTTATCCTGTCCCGAATGGAAAAACACAAACAGGGCACAATGCTCATGATTGTCATGCTTCCCATGTGGATGAACTTTCTTCTCCGCACATACGCGTGGATGACGCTTCTTGGCAACAACGGCATTATAAATCACCTCCTTGGCATGATAGGACTTGGACCATTCAAGCTTATAAACACATCGGGAGCTGTTGTTCTCGGCATGGTTTACAACTATCTTCCCTTTATGATACTGCCCCTTTACTCCGTTATGGAGAAAATCGACAACAGTATGTTTGAGGCGGCTGAGGACTTGGGATGCAACTATATGCAGACGCTTTTCCGCGTTATTGTTCCCCTTAGTATGCCGGGCATCACATCTGGAATTACTATGGTTTTTGTCCCTGCTATTTCCACATTCATTATTTCCCGTATGCTTGGCGGCGGTTCAAATCTCCTTGTAGGCGACCTTATAGAAATGCAGTTCTTAGGAAATGCCTATAATCCGCATCTTGGCGCGGCTATGTCCCTTGTGCTTATGGTGCTGATTCTTGTAATTATGACCGTCATGAACCAGTTTGACCCTGATGACCAGGTACTTATGTAGGAGGTGCGGCAATGAAAAAATTAGGTAAAGTATATCTTGGACTTGTATTGTTCTTCCTGTATGTACCCATTTTCGTGCTTATTGTGTTCTCCTTCAACGAGACAAAAAGCCGAAGTGTTTTCAGCGGATTCACTCTGGATTGGTATATCCGCCTTTTCAACAACAGGATTATTATTTCCTCACTTATCAACACTATTATAATAGCCTGTATTTCAAGCGTTATTTCTACGGTTTTAGGCACTCTTGCGGCTATCGGCATAAACAATATGAGGAAAGTGCCGAAAGCGGTTGTAATGAATATTACAAATATGCCCATTATTAACCCCGAAATCGTAACAGGTGTATCTCTTATGCTGCTTTTCGTGTTCTTTGCGGCTCGCATGAATCTTGAATTCGGCTTTGTTACGCTTCTTATCGCACATATTACCTTTAATGTGCCCTATGTTATCCTTAACGTTATGCCGAAATTCAATCAAATGGACCCGCATATCTATGAGGCGGCACAGGATTTGGGATGCAGTCCCGTACAGGCATTCAGAAAGGTTGTTCTCCCTGAAATTATGCCGGGTGTTATCAGCGGATTCCTTATGTCATTCACGTATTCCCTTGATGATTTTGTTATCAGCTATTTCACCAGCGGTTCGACCTCTCAGACATTGCCTATAACGATTTATTCAATGACAAGACGTAAAGTATCTCCCGAAATCAATGCTCTTTCCACCCTTATTTTCATATCTGTTGTGGTTATTCTCATTGTGAAGAATATTATTGAAAAAAAGGCGCTGAAAAAAGCAGGAAAGATTTAAAATTAAGAATTATGAATTAAGAATTAAGAAATAATGCGTAATTTATAATGATGTAGGGACAGGTTGTGCCGTGTCCGCCTACAATGTTATATTGAAATATCCGCCAAAAATAAAATATCCCAATATGGAGTTGAAAATGAAAAAATTATTTTCTTTTATTTCCGTGGCTATGCTTGGCATGTCCCTCCTTGCCTCCTGTGCGGAATCGGATAATTCCGCTGAAACCGAGGAGGAAGAAGAAACAACTGAGTTCACTGTCACCTATGAGGACCCCGATTATTATACCCGATTCAAAGGCAAGGGTATCTCCATAAACGTCTACAACTGGGGAGACTACATCTCCGCAGGGGCTGACGAGGGCACTATCGATGTAAACGGCGAATTTGAAAAGCTGACGGGTATTAAGGTCAACTATACAAACTTTGCCACAAATGAGGAGCTTTACGCTAAATTAAAGGGCGGCGCGGCTTCCTATGATGTCATTATCCCCTCTGATTACATGATAAGCAAAATGATTAAAGAGGATATGATTCAGCCCATTAACTTCGATAATATCCCAAATTTCAAGTACATTATGGAGAATTTCAGAAATCAGGACTATGACCCCGATAATGCCTATTCTGTGCCTTATACATGGGGTACTGTCGGCATAATGTACGATACGACAATGATTGATATTCCAAAAGAGGATATTGACTGGGATTTGCTCTGGAATGAGGATTACGCTGACCAGATACTTATGTTTGATAATCCCCGTGACGCTTTCGCCATAGCTGAAATTATGCTTGGCTATTCCCTCAATACCGAAAACGAGGAGGAAATGCGCGATTCTGCGGCAAAGCTTCTTGAACAGAAAAAAATTGTTCAGGCTTACGTTATGGACGAAGTTTTCGACAAAATGGGCGCAGGTGACGCGCTTATCGCCCCATACTACGCAGGGGACGCTCTGACGATTATGGAGGATAACGACGCTCTGGATTTCGTTATTCCTAAAAGCGGCACAAACCTTTTCATTGACGCTATGTGTATTCCAAAATCCGCAAAGCAGAAAGAAGCCGCTGAAATGTACATCAATTTCCTTTGCGAACCCGATATTGCCTTTGCAAACATCGACTATATCTGCTATTCTACGCCTCATCAGGCTGCTTTCAATATGCTTGACGAGGAAATGCAGAACAGCCCTATCACTTATCCCAATCCGGATTTTATCCGTGATAAAACTTCCGTTTTCGTCAATCTCTCCGACGAGGCTAATCAGCTTATGCAGGATTTATGGACGGAAATGAAATCTGCCGAAGATGAAAATGTCAACAGGTGGATTGCCCCTGTTTTCCTTGTTTTCTGCGTTATTCTCATGGCATTTGTGCTCATAAGACGGCATATTAAAAAGAAAAAAGATATTTTTTGATGCGGAGCTTTGCTCGCAAGGCGGATAATATCCGCCCATGTAACAAATTAAAACATAAACAAATCAAATATGTAAATTTGTACATAAAATTTTATATGAATATTAAAATATTATATAAGAATTACAATCATTCTATGATTGACATTGTTATCACAAAGTGATATAATATAAAGTGGAGTTGCTATAAACAGCTTATGATGAAAGGATTTTTAAAATGGCTAAAGATAAAAAAATGGTTACTGCGATAACCTCTATGGAAGAGGATTTCGCACAGTGGTATACTGATATATGCAAAAAAGCTGAGCTTGTTGAGTATACAAGCGTTAAGGGCTGTATGGTTATCCGTCCCTACGGCTACGCTATCTGGGAGAATATCCAGCGTATCCTCGACGGTATGTTCAAGGCTACAGGTCATGAAAATGTGTGCATGCCTATGTTTATCCCCGAAAGTCTCCTCCAGAAAGAGAAAGACCACGTTGAAGGCTTCGCTCCCGAAGTTGCATGGGTTACTCATGGTGGAAGCGAAAAACTTGAGGACAGACTTTGCGTCCGTCCTACTTCCGAAACTCTTTTCTGTGAGCATTACTCAAATATCGTTCACTCCTACCGCGATTTACCTAAGCTCTATAATCAGTGGGTTAGCGTTGTTCGCTGGGAGAAAACTACTCGTCCTTTCCTCCGTTCAAGAGAATTTCTCTGGCAGGAGGGACATACAATTCACGCTACTGCTGAGGAAGCTATCATCGAGACAGAGAAAATGCTCAATGTCTACGCTGATTTCTGCGAAAATTCCCTCGCTATGCCTGTTGTAAAGGGCAAAAAGACAGAGAGTGACAAGTTCGCAGGTGCTGTTTCTACTTACGCTATTGAGGCTCTTATGCACGACGGTAAGGCGCTTCAGGCAGGTACTTCCCACTACTTCGGTGACGGATTCGCTAAGGCTTTCGATATTGAATATACAGACAAGGAAAACAAGCGTGTATATCCTCACCAGACAAGCTGGGGCGTTACAACTCGTCTTATCGGCGCTGTTATTATGACTCACGGCGACGATAACGGTCTTGTTCTTCCCCCTGCTATTGCTCCCATTCAGGCTGTAATTATTCCTATTGCTCAGCATAAGGAGGGCGTTCTCGATAAAGCTAATGAGCTGAAAGACCGCCTTGCTGCTGCAGGTGTACGCGTAAAGCTCGACGACAGCGAGAACTCTCCCGGCTGGAAGTTCGCTGAGTACGAGATGAAGGGCGTTCCTGTACGTGTTGAAATCGGTCCTCGTGATATTGAGGAGGGCAACTGCATTATCGCTTCCCGTTGGAACGGCGAAAAAGTTACTGTATCTATTGATGAGCTTGAAGCTGCTGTCGCTCAGAAGCTTGATGAGGCTCGTGAGGGTATGTTCAATAAGGCTCTCGAAAACCGTGAGAAAAAGACATACTCCTGTAACAATATGGACGAGATTATCGACGCTCTCGAAAAGAACGGCGACGGTTTCGTAAAGGCTCTCTGGTGCGGCGAGGAAGCTTGTGAGGACGAGGTCAAGGAAAAGACAGGCGTTGGCTCACGCTGTATCCCTCTTATGCAGGAAAGAATCGCAGGAAATTGCGTATGCTGCGGCAAGCCTGCTCAGCATATGGTTTACTGGGGTAAAGCATATTAATAGCCTTTAGCCGCTAGCTTTTAGCCTTTAGCTTATTAGGAGTGATAGCATGCAAAGCTTCAAAGAGTTGATTATATGGCAGAAGTCAATGGAATTAGTCGAAGAAGTTTACAGAATAATAAGACTATTGCCACCTGAAGAAAAGTATGCACTAGCTGACCAAATTAAACGCTCAGCTGTTTCAATCCCCTCAAATATAGCGGAGGGCAAAGGACGCAATTCAGATAGAGAATTTCTGCGGTTTCTCAATATCGCTAACGGCTCAGCTTACGAACTTGAAACACAGCTTATTATATGTCAGAGATTAGGGTATATAAAAGCCGAACAACTACTCATAGCTTTTCAGCTATGTAACGAAATAGGCAGAATGTTGAACGCAATTATAAATAAGCTAACAGCTAACAGCTAATGGCTAACGGCTTATAAAAAAAGCTAACGGCTAACGGCTGACAGCTAATAGCTAATAGCTAATTTGGCGGTATCGTACAAAATCGGATTATCCATTTTGTACGGTATTGCCTAAAATTTAAATCTTTTAAATTAAAAATATTAATAATTTTGTTGTTTTTTGTCGAATTTTTTAGTTATTCTCGATAATTAACAATCAACAGTTGATAAATTTGTAGAATATCAACAAATTAAGAAATTTTTTAGGTCAAAACCGTCAAACGACGGTAAAAATAAAATTTTTGTGTCGTAAAAACGACACACATTGGAGGTATGATTACTATGTCAATCAAAAAACTATTCACCCTTTTCTGTGCTATGCTCTTGTCACTGACAATCATGCCTCTTAATGAGGCATGGTTCCTCAAAGCAAATGCCGCTGTTCAGGCAATATGGCCTGTTGATGCTGAATTTGACAAGGTTACCACTTTTTTCGACCCCAATCGCAATACGGGAAGCGTAAATGCAGGTCATAACGCTATCGATATCCCTGCTGACGCTAATTCAAATATCTATGCTCCCGTTGGCGGTGTCTGCGTTTCGGCAGGATTGATGGGCGATTATGGCAACCTTATTATCCTGTGGCATGAAAATCTCGGAGTTTATACTTTCTATGCTCACTGTATTTCTTCCGCGATTTCAGCAGGACAGTCCGTTTCAGCAGGCGATATTATCGGATATGTCGGCAATACAGGCAATTCCTACGGAAATCACCTGCATTTCGGTATCTGCAATAAACTTCTTGGCGGATATCCTACTGTTATGTATTATGACCCGCTTACATTCTTCACTTATTCCATGGAACAAGCGCCTGAATCACCAATAGTTCCGGAAATTCCTACAGAACCCGAAATACCAACAGAACCAACAGCTCCCACTGAGCCCGTTGTTCCTGATGAACCCGAAATCCCCACAGAGCCGACAATTCCCGATATTTCTGTAACACCTGCGGAATGTAATTGCTCCGAAGAATATGCAGGTACCTACGTTACAAAAAATATAACAACTTATCTCAATATCAGAAGCGGTCATGGCTCAGATTATGATGTCATCGGTCAGATTTATCCCGAAAATCAGTTTGAGGTTATCAAGGCTGACGGCAAATGGGCGCATATAAAATACGGCAAAATTTCGGGATATTGCTCAATGGAATATATTCGACCACTCAACAATCCCGATTCCGCTATGACCCTTTCAAATGCAATCGTTCCTGACGGTCGTATTCACAAGGGAAGCCCTGTTGCTCTTGGCGGCGTGATTAACTCAAATCTGCGAATAACACGCTTTACAGGCGGAATTTATAAGTCAGATGCTTCAACTCCTGTCTATGTTGTTGAAAAAAATCCCAACAGCTACAGCTATAGCCTCTCAGGAGAATTCGACAACAATATGTTATTTGATAAACTTGATGTTGGTACATACGTTTACAAAATCGAAGCTGAGGACGAAAGCGGTAAGGTTTATCCCCTTGTAGGCGTGAGCTTTATGGTTACGCAGGAACTCGCGTCCGGCGACCTTAACGGCGACGGAGGCATTACTGTTTCAGATACCGTTATTCTTCAGAAATATATTCTCGGATGCGAAAAACTTACTCCCGAACAGCTCCAAAGTGCCGATTTAACAGCTGATTCTACTGTAGATGTTTTTGATATGATAATGTTCAGAAAAGCTCTTATAGGCGAAAAATAAAAAATTACACCGCTTGATTTTTTTACATCAAGCGGTGTTTTCGTTTAAATCTTTATAACTCGTCTATAATTTTTGCGTCGTATGCCTGAATCAAAACAGCGTCAGAGGGCATTACTCCATTGTTACCTGTAACGTCAGCATTTTTTGCTCCCTGTGCAGACAAACCATATTTATCGGGATTTCCAAGGCTCTGGAGAATTGCTGTTGCATCTGCAATTGTTACCTTTCCGTCACAGTTTGCATCGCCCTTTAATGTTACTTTGATTGACTGAGTTGTTGTTACGGGATTTGTTGTTGTCTTTGTTGTAGTTGTTGTAAGCTTAGATGTGGTTGTAGTTTTCTTTTTTGTAGTTGTTGTTGATTTTTTAGTAGTAACAGGTTTTGTAGTTGTTGTGGATTTCTTTACCGTTGTCGACTTCTTTGTGGTACTTGCAGTAGATTTCTTTGTTGTGGTAGACTTCTTTGTTGTAGATTCCTTAGTTGTAGTTGCTGTGGATTTTTTTGTTGTAGTTGTTGTTTTTGTTGTGGTTGCAGTAGTAATTGCAGGCTTTACAACCTCTTCGTCTGTAATTGTTACATAGAAATATGAATATACACTTTCATCAGCTGCAAGACTTACATATACAGGGTATGTAC
>CALGTV010000041.1 GCA_937902395.1 uncultured Ruminococcus sp. | reverse complement strand
CCAACAGAGTTTCCATTTTCCTTGGTTGAAATCTGGTATGGCATTCCGGACAAATGTACTCAACTCGTTTATACCAGTATCCGAACATAATGACTGTACAAATAACAAAAACTGCCATAGCCACAAAAAACGGCAACCATATTCCTTTCAATATACCAATCATAAAAGTGACAATTTCGATAATTTCTAAAGGAATTGCTATGATCAGCATCTTTTTGTACATTTTCTTTTTCTTTTCTTTTTCTTCCACAATTGATGATATGTCATGAATTGTTTTTTGCGAACCATCCTTAAACATATCCAGAAGATTTCTCATATTTTTGATTTTTTTCAATTGCTCTGTTTTTCTCCTGATATCCTCCTCAATATTTTTATCCTGTTCATCAAGCAAAAGTCCAATTACTTTCTTTGATTCATCAGCTTCCAATATTTCAGCAATATCTTTAATTGAGATATCTAAGTCTCTCAAAAAACAAATTGTTTCCAATGTAGCGACATCCTTTTCAGAGAAAAGTCTTCGTCCTCCCTCTGTCAACTCCGTTGGCACGAGAATACCTCTTTCATCATAGTATTGAATGGTTCTTACTGAAACATTGCATTTCTTTGCAAGTTCACCTGTTGTATATAATGACATATCCTGCCTCCTTTCAAGGTCTATATTAGCATATAACGCAGCGTAACAAGCAATATATCACGCTGCGTTATTTTTTATTTTTTACGCAAATAATCTGATTTTTATAGCAAAATATAACAGTTATTAAATCCCATAAAAACTGTCATATGAGAATTTAAATTATCAAAAATGCAGCACAAATACCCGAAAATAAATTGGAAATAGCATGTATAATCCAACTCGGAATTATTGAACCATTCGAATACTTTTCATTAATATATCCCATAAACCATGCAATAACTCCAGTAAACAGGATTATCAAAATAGCTTTTACCACACCTACGAGCGAAAAGAACATTACTCCATGTAGCGCACCAAATAATAATGCTTGCATAATATTTGCTATATTAAATCCAAACTTATTTGCCAGTCTCTTCAACAAGAATCCTCTGAATAACAATTCTTCTGGAAATGCAGTATTAAAAGCAGCATAAACAACTATTGCCGGAATTGCCATGATTCCAAGTCCTGTAAATTCAGAAGTTGCTGTTTCAATCCCTTTTATCGCATATAGGGTGAATGCTCCTGAAAATAAAAAAGCAATGGAAACAATAATAATTGCAGTTAATGTTTTCTTACCACCCTCAATTTTCTTCAATCCAATCCACTCTGCAAATTTTTGTTGTTTTCTTGCAGTTGCTAACCATCAAATAAATGGTATAATCGCAAACAAAATTATTTGCACTATACTATTCACCACTTTGCTGATAAATAAATTCATATGACACCTCCAAATTTTCTTTCTCTTGTTTCTCCTTATCAGAGGTCATAACAAACTATACACTCTGATAATTCGGAAATGTTTCGTTTAAATATCATTTCTGATTATATCATCAAGAGTCTGTCTTTTAACTGCAATTCTCGATTCACCGTTATTTACGAATACAAGTGCAGGTCTGCAAAGTCTGTTATAATTTGAGGACATTGAAAAATTATACGCACCTGTGGCACATACAGCAATAATATCCCCCGATTCTGCGCGCTGTAGAGGCATATTCTCGCCGATAAGGTCGCCGCTTTCACAGCATTTGCCTGCGATAGTTACTCTCTCGGAGCGTTCCTCCCCTGCCTTATTTGCTACAATTGCCTCATACTCGGATTTGTAGAGGATATATCTTGGATTATCCGCCATACCGCCGTCAACGGAAATATAAGTTCTTATGTTCGGAATTTCTTTTCTTGTGCCCACGGTATACAGCGTAATTCCCGCACTTGCGGCAATTGACCTGCCCGGCTCGATGTAGATAAAAGGACGGGTGATTCCAAGCTTTTCGCATTTTGAAATAACAACCTGTGAAACTCTCTCCATAAATACGCCGAATGGCTGCGGGTCGTGCTCTTCAAGGTATTTTATACCAAATCCGCCGCCCAGATTAAGCCCCTTAATCTCGTAATTCAGCTCATTTTTTATCTTTGCAATAAGTTCAAGCATAACCTTTGCCGCTTCCTCAAAAGGCGCAATATCGAAAATCTGCGAACCAATGTGGCAATGCAGACCATAAAGCTCCACATTTTCGCAATTTATAGCCTCTTTTACAGCGTCGAAAGCCTCTCCTGTTTCAAGGGCAAAGCCGAATTTGCTGTCAATCTGACCTGTCTTTACAAAATCGTGTGTATGTGCGTCAATTCCGGGCTTGATACGGAACATAATGTGCGGCTTTTTGCCCATTTTTCCTGCAATTTCAGAAAGCCTGTGAAGCTCGTCGATATTGTCAACAATGATATGTCCTACACCCACTTCAAGAGCATATTCAAGCTCCTCATTTGTCTTGTTATTACCGTGGAAACCGATTTTTGCAGGATCAAAGCCAGCCTTTACTGCGGTGTAAAGCTCTCCGATAGATACAGCGTCAAGACCAAGTCCCTCGCTTGCAACTATACGGCACATTTCCATACAAGAGAGCGCCTTGCTTGCGTAGTGAACGCGTCCCATATCGCCGTAGAATTTCTTGATATTCTCATTGAAGCCGCGACAGTTTTTGCGCACAAGCTCCTCGTCCATAACGTAGAGGGGAGTGCCGTAGGTTTTTGCCAGTTCTACGGTATCAACACCGCCTATGGTGAGATTGCCTTTTTCATTTATACTTAAATTTTCAGATACAAACATATTTTTTCGTCCTTTCACGAAATGGCTTAATCCTCTGCCACTTCTTCAACAATTGCCCTGAGTTCCTCAACTCCCTCAAAGGTCATAGAGGAAAATGGAATCACATGCATATCCTCAAAGCACGGTATTTCGGTCTTGAAAGCCTCCATACGCTTGATTCGCTCCATTTTTTTCAGCTTGTCAGCCTTTGTAAGAACGAGTATGAACGGCATTTCCGTGTCAATAAGGAAATCAATCATTTTCAAATCATCCTTTGTCGGAGCATGTCGCATATCAATGAGCATAAATACTATGCGTATATCCCTGTCAGAGCTGAGATATCCGTCAATAAGTCCCGACCAGCGTTCTTTCTCCGACTTTGCTACCTTAGCATAGCCATAGCCCGGGAGGTCAACAAAATAGATATTTTCCAGACCGTAAAAATTTATAGTCGCCGTTTTACCGGGCACAGAGCTTACTCTTGCAAGATTTCTGCGGTTAAAAAGCTTGTTTATCAGCGTTGATTTTCCAACATTGGAGTGACCTGCAAAAGCTATTTCCACTCTGTCGCCCTGCGGTATCTGGGAATATGTACCGTATGAGGCTATATATTCCGCTTTATTGTAGTTAAGCTTCATATCTGCCCTCCTTTACAAAAGTGCTGTATCCAGAACATCTGTGAGATTTTCTGCAAATACGAATTCAATATTATTTTTAACAGCATCGTCAACTTCTTCAAGGTCGGGCTTGTTGTCAATGGGGATAATAACTGTCTTAATTCCCAACTTGTATGCCGCCATTGTCTTTTCACGAAGTCCGCCTATTGGAAGCACCTTGCCGTGAAGTGTGATTTCGCCTGTCATAGCCACATCAGAGCGCACCTTGCGTCCCGAAAGAGCCGATACTATAGCTGTTGTCATTGTAACGCCTGCGGAAGGGCCGTCCTTTGGAACAGCACCCTCCGGAGCATGGATATGCATATCCTTTTTGGTGAAAAATTCTTTGTCTATGCCGTATTTATCAGCTACACTGCGGACATAGGTTACAGCTATTTTTGAGCTTTCTTTCATAACATCGCCCAGTGAGCCTGTTGTCTCAATCTTGCCTGTACCGTCAAGAGCAAGAACTTCAAGGGGCATTACAGTACCGCCTACAGCGGTCCATGCAAGTCCGTTTACAACACCTATCTGGTCCTTATCAGACACAAGGTCACGGGTATACTTGTATACACCAAGCCAGCTTTCAAGCTCCTTAGCCTTTACGGTTATACGCTTAGCGTCACCGTCAGCAATCTTCTTTGCCGCTTTTCTGCAAAGTGAAGCGATACAGCGTTCAAGACTTCTTACGCCTGCTTCTCTTGTATAGTAAGCGATAACATCGTTTATGGTCTCATCCTGTAATTTGAGCTGTGTGCCTTTCAGTCCGTGTTCTTTAAGCTGCTTTGGTATCAGATGTTCCTTTGCGATGTGGAATTTTTCCTCGGCTGTATAGCTGGGGAGCTCAATAAGCTCCATACGGTCAAGGAGGGGCGCAGGAATATTTCCAACATTATTTGCAGTTGTGATGAATACCGCCTTGCTTAAATCAAAGGGGACTTCAATAAAATGGTCGCGGAATGTAGAATTCTGCTCGCTGTCAAGGACTTCAAGCATTGCAGATGAGGGGTCACCCTTTATATCGCTGCAAAGCTTATCTATCTCGTCAAGGAGAATCATGGGGTCGGAAGTACCTGCCTGCTCCATAGCAGTAATGATACGTCCCGGCATAGCTCCCACATAAGTCTTTCTGTGACCTCTTATATCGGCTTCATCGCGGACGCCGCCAAGAGATACACGGACATATTTTCTGCCCATAGCCTTTGCAATTGAACGTGCAATAGAAGTCTTACCGATTCCGGGAGGTCCTGCAAGACAGATAATCTGTCCCTTTATATCGGGGTTAAGGGTATGTACAGCAAGAAATTCCAGAATGCGCTCCTTAACGCGTTTCAGACCGTAATGCTCGTCCTCCAGAATAGCCGAAGCCTTTTCCATAGTTATTTTTGCAGCTGTATACTTTCCCCATGGCAGTTCAAGAACAGTATCAAGATAATTCTTAATAACAAATGCCTCCTGTGAAGCAGGTGGAAGTTTTGCAAGTCTATCTGCCTCTTTAAGCAGCTTATCACGGCTTTTTTCGTCTATTTTAAGTTCCATTATGCTTGTAATAATATCGTTGATTTCCTCAGCATCATCCTCGCCAAGCTGTTCCTGAATCACACGCATTTGCTCGCGGAGATAGTATTCACGCTGTCCTCTGTCGATATTATTCCGTGTACGGTCGTTGATAAAGCTTTCAAGCTGGAGGATTTCTGTTTCCGATGTAATAAACTCCAGAAGCATTGTCAGCTTGTTCATTATATTTGATTCTTCAAGGAGGCTCTGCTTATCGCGGTAGTTGATACCGCAGTTAAAAATAACAGCCTCAAAAAGTCTGAACGGATTTTCTTCCGTAAGTATAGAAGCGAGTATCTCTTCAGGCATTTTCATTGAGAAAGAGATATACTTCTCGTAGGCTTTTTTAAGGGAGCGCATAAGAGCCTCTGCCTCAGCTTCGTCGTACTTAACTCTTGAATATGTGGGAACTCTTTTAACCTCAGCACGAAGAACGTTACCCTCGTCGATAAGGCGCACCAGATTTGCTTTGTAAGTACCCTCTACAAGAACTTTCATTATATTGTCGGGAAGTCTGAGTACCTGTTTTATCTCTGCAACAACTCCAACCTGATATAAATCAGAAGCAGTTGGATTTTCAATTCCCGATTCTTTCTGTGCAATCAGAAACAGCTTGCCGCCCGACTTTACAGCCTTTTCAACAGCCGCAGTTGTTTTATCCCTTGAAGCGTCAAAGTGCATAACCATTTTAGGAAACGCCACAAGACCTCTCATTGCAACGGTATAGAAAACATTGCTGTTTTCATTATTCTTACTGCTTTTCATAGTCTGTTCCATATTTACCCTCTTCATTTCCTATCTCTCTGTAAACCGCTTTCACAAGCTCAGAGACAATTTCCAGATTTCAGATTTATCGAATACATATATTATACTATACTTCTTTTAAAAATGCAAGAGGAAAACATTTTTTTACATGTAAATCAATCTTAAACTGAAATTATTATGTCTCCGCCCATGCCTTTACGGAATAGTCCGGAACATCTCCGATAATTATGGTTTCAGCTATAAGATAATCAAATTTAACCTTTGTTTCAAAGCTGTAAAGCGGGAATGATGATGCCATATCTGCCGATATTTCCGCATAGATTCTATGACGCGTCTGATTAATACCTGCGGAATCGAAAGTACTTGTCAGCTTTACCTCCGCCGTTCCAATGGGACATATGCCAATTTTGATAACAGGTCCTTTATCTGCTAAAAGATATGAGCCGCTGATATTTCCGAGAGGTATCTCAGCCTGTGTTTTTCCCGAAGAATGAAGCTCTTTGTTTATATGTAATGCAAGCTCAGACTGAACACGATTGATATTATCGGCAAGAGCCTCCACAGAAGCTACATTTCCCGATTCATCATATACTATTGTTGAAAACTTGCTGTATGTACAGTCACTTTCGGATATATACTGTGAAACAGCCCCAGTTATTACCTGATATGCCGTATGCTCTGACAGCTGTTCAGCCTGCATCTGCGCCGACGGTCTTACAGCTTTGTCAAGCTTTATAAAAGAAAAAATCAGCAGTATTATAACAGACACAAATACCAATCCGCCAATTATGCAACGTATCTGTAGATTCTTTCTTGTTCTTCTTTTCATGTCTTATCACCCATTTTATTATATTCGTGATACAGGTGAAAAGTTCGTACTATAACATCAAACTGGTAAAAAACGGGGGTGTAAAAAACTCCCCAAAACACAATATGTTTAAAAAATAGCCGCACAGAAACAACGATTATACGTTGTTCTCCTGTGCGGCTATTTCTATTATAGCGATTTTTTTACAGCGCCTTATTTTTTCCTGAACTTCGGCAATAATCGCTTAATGTACAGCACATATATCGCACCAAGGTTGAAATCATACAGCACATATACTATATTCACCATTCCAAGCAATATAAGTCCCCCGAATTTTCCAAGGTCATTCATGTCCGTCAGCATTTGATCCATTCCGAATATAAATACTGTTACAAGGAAAAAGGATATTGCACAAAAGTTGAATATCAGCCCTTTCAGCAGATACTTCAATCCTCTGAATTTAATCTTTTCCAGATACATCCGCAACATTGGATAATGCCCGAACAGCATTACAAATACCAGTGCCGATTCCTTATCCGCTGTTATAAGCATTGAAAGTATATCTACTGCTATGTAGGTAAGCCACGCCCAGCCGAGACTTACCTCCTCCGCTATTATCATCAGCAAACCCCCCGCAACCATGGGAAGTATCAGATAAAACACAGGCATAATCCCTGCAAGAAACATACACAGCAGACACAGAGCCGATACAATGCCGCCCAGCGCAACCCTGTAGCTTATATCTTTCATACGCCCTTTTTCCTCTCCTGCATTTCACATACAAGTGCCGCTACAAGCTTGTTCGGCAGAAATCTTGCGCCAAACGCTCCTAATGCTGTAAATACTCCGGGAATAGCTGTAAGCTTTCCAGACAGTGCTGATTTTATGGCATATTCCGCCGCAAAATCTGCTGATATAGGTTTCATGCTGAATGATACTCCTGCACGGTCGTTAAAATCCGTGTCAACAGGTCCGGGACAGAATACGCTTATTTTTACCCTTGAACCCTCACGGCGAAGTTCCTCCGCAGCAGCGTGAGAAAGCTTTATAACATAGCTTTTTGACGCGTAGTATGCCGCCATAAGAGGCCCTGTAAGAAAGCCTGCAACTGACGCTACATTGAGGATTATTCCCCTGTCACGCTTGCGAAAATCCCTGAGAAACAGCTTCATAAGTATATGCACTGCCCTGATATTCACATTTATCATTTCAAGCTCTTTGTCAAGGTCAGTTTCGGATAATCTGCCGAATACTCCAAAGCCTGCGTTGTTCACAAGCATATCCACATTTTTTCCTTTACAGAAATCATATACCTTTAAAACCTCGGATTTCTGCGATAAATCAGCTGATATAATCTCACATTTTCCAAGTCTCTCCTGCATTGCTTTCAGCATATCTTCATTTCTTCCTGTAAGAATAAGCTCCCAACCGCGATTGCTGAGCTTTTCAGCTATGCTCTTCCCTATTCCAGATGTTGCTCCTGTAATTAATGCTTTCATTCTTATCACCTACTCAATAATTTTTAATGCAGTCAAGTCCCACAAGAAACAATGCCTGCTCATAATGTTTTGTATCTACATATTTTTCAATAGCTTCCATGTATGAATCAGCAGAAACAAACGCTATTTCGCTGTAATGCTTTGTCAGAAACGGTATAAAACAATCTGCCGTTTCATCGCCTATAACAAGTATAGCTTTTTCATTATTTACCGTGGTTTTAATCCTAATAAAATCCATAGGTTCGCCAAGATAGAGATTATAGGGATTATCCGATTCCACAGCTTTCGTATCATAAAGGCTGAGATGATGCTCTACTCCGTCAATGTCATACCCTGTACATTCCGTGATTTCTGTGCCGTCGCTGTATTCATAGATATCAAGTATATCTGCCTTACACTCCATATACCCTATTCTGTCATAGAGATTTCCGCGATAGCCGTCTGTTACGTGGCGTATTGCATATTTATCGTAGGAAATAGGGATAAATCCCAGCTTTTGAATGACTGTTCTATACAGACAATATGCGCCGTAGCTTGTCCATTTTGTGTCACTGCGGAAGTAAATATAATTATCACTGAGCATTTTAAGTATAGTATATGCATCAATTTTTCGTATATTCACCGACAGTTTATCGTGAAGACATTCGATAAGCTTTTTTTCCGTTATGTCAAATATGTAGGACGGCAAGTCGTCGCCATAAATTCCCGTAGATGTGGGAACTGCGGCAAAATAAACTGTTCCGCTGTAGCTTTCAGCAAAGCTGTTTGCCTCAAGAGCATACTTTTCTGCGGAACTTAGTTCAACAGCTGATATGTCAAGCAGACGTTCATCTGAGATATATACATTATTAACAACAGGCTCACCGATTTTTGAACCTGCCTCCGCACCAAAAGAACGTATATTTTCCCTGAATGGCAGATTTTCTGCAATACTGCCAGCAAGCTTATCGTTGATACCTCCGTTTATAAGCTCTGTTTTACCTATTGTTGTGGTATCCTTAACAAAACTGCCTCCGAAAAGTATCATTCCCATAACAGCGGATATAAATATCATTACCGCACCTGCGGTTATTTTAACTGCCCTTTTCATTTTCTCCTCACTACAACATAATTATCATTGAATCAGATTGACCGCTGTACGCCATAAGTGCTGTAGATGCCAACAGCAGTGCAAGAACTGTTACAGGTGTAAATACAGAGATTATCCAGCCGAATTTTGTATCTTTTACTCTTGTAAGTGTGTTCTTGAAAAGGTCTGTAGAGCCGTATATCGCAACAAGAAGTATGACAATATAATATTTCAGCAGGTATACAGAGAGAGAGTCCGCAAGATTGCCGTTTCCGCCGAACATTACCCCTATGTATCTCAGACCCCCTGAGACATTTTCTGCAGCAAGGAATACAGATATAAGAGTTATTGCAAACATTGTAAATATAATGCCATTAGTTCTGATTTTTCTAAACTTTGTAAATTTATTTTCTATTACTACTGCTAATCCCATAAGCATACCCCACAAAGCGCCTCCTGTGCTGAAACTGTACCACATACCCGTGATAGTCCATACCATGACAAATACAAACTTACCAATATAAGCATTATTTATCATAGAAGAAACAGGGGTTGTGATATATTTTCTGAACCACTGGATAACCTGAATATGCCACTTTGAAAGGAATACCCTTATGCGTCCACTGAACATGGGATAGTTGAAGCTGTTAGGTATACGTAATCCGAAGCATCTGCATAAACCGCAGCTCATATCTGATAAGCCTGATAATGTAAAGTAAAGACAAAGTATATATGCAATAATTCCAAGCCATGCAGAAGCGGCCGAAAGCTTTGAAAGAGGCATGCCGTCAACTGCCGAATACAGCATATAAAGCTGGTCTGCTACAATCACCTTTTTAGCAAGTCCCTTTACAAATCCAATTATACCCTCGCCAAGCTCGCCTATGTTGAATCGGCGGTTTTTCATGGCGGTAAGGTATGTATCGTAGCTGACAACAGTTCCCATAATAAGCCGCGGAAACATCATCGCAAAGAGGGAAAAACGTATGAAATTCTTGTCGGCTCTTATATTTCCTTTGTAAATATCCGCAAGATATCCTACTGTCGACAGCGTAAACAGAGATATTCCAAGGGGATATGCTCCCTCGGGAAGCCGCATAAAGCCGTGAAGATAGGAAAAATAATCAGCTTTGAATGACAGGAGCATTATAATATCGAAAAGTATACCTATGGCGAGGGGTATACTTTTCAGCCTTGGTTTTACGCTGTATATAAACTTTCCAGCGGTGTAGTTCACAATGGAAAAAAGAAGTATGAAAAGCGTCATCTTTACGCCCATAAATCCGCAGAAAATAAGACTTTCGGCATAGAGTACAATATCCTTTATTTTTTTCGGGGATATCATATATATTCCCAGTGCCGCAGGGAAAAATAAATATATGAACAGCAGACTGCTATAGGTCATTTTTACACTCCCCGAGAGCCGCCATATGCTCTCTCAACTCCTCAGCTGTCATCATGGTGTTGAGTATCTCCAGCAGTGCAGGCGCAGACAGCATTGAGGGAAGTCCCAATCTGCTCTGGAGTTTCTGCCGCAGTATACTGCTCTGGTTTCCGCCGCTGAGTCCCAATTCAAACATTGTTACCTTTGTTATATCCTTTGGTGCAGTCCTCTCAGCAGAGCTAATACCTGCCTTTTCAAATGCAGATACAAGAGTTTTTATATCAATGCCCTCAACTCCAAGCTTTCCCTCGGCGGAAGGCTTTGTCTTGCGCTTTTCCTTGCCGAAAATATCGGGGATATGGACATTCTTTATACTTCCGTTTTTTATTGCTCCCTTGATATATCCGCGGATTTTACGTCCTGCGTTGTCTGAATCCGTAAGTATTACTATACCTGTTTTTTCTGCGTAGTAACGGATAAGTTCAAGCTTTTCCCTGTCCTTGAATATGCCGAATCCGTTTGTTACGATTATAACTCCGTCAATTACCGAGGAAAGCTTGATTTTATCGTATTTTCCCTCAACTATTACTGCTTCGTTTATTTTTATCATTTGCTCTCCTTTAACATACGGGTAACAGCTTGTTCAATTTCATATCGTGGGTCACAGGCGGTGGAATTCATTCTCACTGCGGTATCACGGAGAATAATAATACATTTTCTTAGCTTTTCAACGCTCATACGAGAGCTGTAGCTGAAAGCATTTTTCATAATAAAGCTTCGTCCGTAATAGCCGAAATCATTTGCTGCCTGCTCATACCCGATACCCTTTTTTCGCGCGCAGGCGGCATGATACATATCTGTAAACGTTGAAAATATAACATGAAAAACAATCATTCTGTTATCTTTGGTTATATTCATCTCGTCGATTGCTTCAAATGCCGCATTGGCATTGAGAGAGGCAACGGCTTTTGCAAGCTCATAGGCAGTCATATCGTTTCGCTGATGTACAAGCTCCTGTATCATTTCATGGGTGATTTCCCTGCCCTGTGCGTAGGCGCAAAGCTTATCAAGCTCATTTTCGATAGTCAGCTCATCGCAGAGACATCGCTCCGCTATTTCACGGGCATTGTCAAGGGTAATCGCTCCCCCTCTTGCCGCGGTCTTGTTGGTGATTATCCTTGCAAGCTCCTGTGATGTTTTAATTGGCATTTCGCAGAGAGTTCCGTTCTTGGCGGCAAAATCAGCAAGCTTTTTATTCTTGTTCTTGCTCTTTATGACGTTTCTCTTTGACTTGTAATCCCACTGAACTTCAACCTCAAAGCCTGTGACATTGAATATTACAACAGTCTGGTCGGGGATATTTTTCAGCACGGCAAGAAGCGATTTTGTAACCTCATCAGCTGATTTTCCGCGCATATCCTCGTATGGCTTTTCGCAGTTGTAGTCGTTTATGAGTATACAGTTATACTCTGACATCATATTGAACTGTCCCACAAGTTCCTCAAGCTGTGACATATCCAGTTTTTTTCCGTCAAGTTTTGTCAGGGCGAAATCTTCGTTTCCGCCTACTGCTGCCTTTATGATTTTTCTTGTAACAGCTTCAACACCTGCGGTATCTCCGCCGAAAATGTAGTATATACGGCTTAATTCGCCTTTTTTCAGAGCCGCTGTCAGCTCCTTTTCATTCACAACTGCCATAATTTCTCCTGATTTTATACTCCCCGTCAGTTTTCGGGATAATTTCAAAGTTGTTTCCGAACTCGCTCAAAGCTATGCTGTTTTCAAATGAATCTGCCGATTTCGGAATATTTCCGTAATAAATATAAAGCTCACTGTTAATTTCACAATCAGCTTTTGCAGGAAGAAAGACTACATCGCACTTCTCCCCTGCTATATGAAGTATACCGCCGTTAATTTCCGCGGTATATGCGTCATTTTCAAGTGTTAGAGTATCTGTAATATCTGCCATTTTCTGTATTGCATCAATTCCGCAATAATTCAGCTCATTCAGGTATGCCGAATATTTCGAATCGGCATTTAAAGTCAGTACAAGACAGTCAATGTCCCTTATACCCTTTTGTGTGAGATATTTTGCGGTGTATTTTTCGTTATTACCCGTACCGCCCATATCTACAACAATATTTTCACTGCCCTTTGATATTACTGCCGCCATACAGTTTTTTTCGCCCAGTACGGCAATTGTAAGGCGGTTTGATGTCACTGCTCCGTAAATAGATGAAATCGCCGTATTGGCGAATACCGTAACTGCCAATGCAGAAGATACAGCTTTTCTGCTTTCGCTGAAAAGGTATACCGCGGCTATAATTCCTGCTGATACTATAAATAGAATCGGTAAAAAATTCTCTGTCCGAGGCAATGTGAAAATTGACACTTTCGCCATAAGGTCTGTTATTTTCGCAACTGCCGACAGCATAAATTCCGCAGGATAAAGAATAGGCTCAAATATTCCTCCTGTGACTATAAAAACAATTCCTGCAAGCATTGAGCAGATGCACAATGGTACAAGGAGAATATTCGCCACAGGCGATATCAGCGATACCTCGTCGAAATAATACATTGACGCAGGCATTACTGCAAGCGTTGTACAAACCGCTGTAAGCAGTGATATTTTGACCTTGCCGATAAAATTTTCACCGCTGATTTTCTCCGTCATATAGGGCGCAAATACTGCTATTCCCAGTGTACCGCTGAGGGATAATATAAATCCGCTGCTGTAAACCGCGTAGCAATCGCTGATACAGATTAACAGCGCTGAAATGCTGAGTGAGTTGAGAGAATCGTTCTGCTCTGCGAAAAGCTCCGCAGAATAAAGCATATCAAGCATTATAGCTGCTCTTATGGCTGATATGGGGAAATTCGTCAGCATGAGAAGCAGAAACAGAAATATATTGAGTATGCCAAATCGCAGAAATTTATTCAGTCTGATTTTTTTCAGAATCCCCATAAACACTGCGGCAATTATGGAAACATGAAGTCCCGATACAGCTAAGATATGCCCTATTCCGCTTCGGTTCAGGGATTTTCTGACATTATCGTCAAGATACTGTTTTTCGCCGAATATCATACCCGACAGCATTGCTCCCGTATCTCCTGACATATGGGTGCATAATTGTGATATCATATCTCTGCGGAACTGATTAAGGGTTCTTCTGATACGCTGAGAATCCCGTTTTTCAACGGATATTCTGCTGATTTTTTCAGCTTCAAGGTAAATATGACGGGATTTGTTCCATGATACGCTGTCAAACAGATAATCATTTTCAATGGGGCTGAAAGTGCATTTTTCAAGGCTTATAATGTCCCCGTAATCAGCGTCAAGTTCGCTTGTCAGCAGGGTTATCCGCGCTTTCTGTGAGCCGTTTATTCTGCCCTTGACGGTATAGGAAGCAAGGTCATTGTCATATATACTGTAATCTGTTATTTCGCCGCAGAAGCTTCCCTCTGCGCTGCTATACGCTGTTATTTTATCGTATACAAAATAGGTATACCCACGGTTCACAGCTACAGCAACAGTGAAAAATACAGCAATTACGGCATAATCTACAGCCTTGAAGCCTTTAACTCTACCCAAGCTTACAAGCAGTACAACGGCACAGACAGCTATTAATATGCCGAATGCTTCAAAAAAGAATGAAGCGAAAAACAATCCCGACATATACGCTGCTGCCGCACCAATCATTTTCCGCTTCATATTATTATTTAAAGAACAGGGGCAGCTTTTCAAGGAAGATAATATCGGTTCTGTCAGCCGCGTCGCCCTCTGCGAGAACTGCCGCTTCTGCCGCTATTACTCCTCCTGCACCTTCAACAAGCTTTTCAAGAGCCTTTAATGATTCGCCTGTGCTGATTACATCGTCCACCACAAGCACACGCTTTCCCTCAATCATAGCCGCTTTTTCTGCGGAGAGGTACAGCGTCTGCTCCTTGGCTGTTGTAATTGATTTAACAGTTACGGAAATAGGCTCACTCATATAAAGCTTTACTGATTTTCTTGCAACGACGTATGGCTTTCCGCACTGTCTTGCCATTTCATAGCCCAGAGGTATACCCTTTGATTCCGCTGTGAGTATAACATCGAAATCGGGGCATTTTGCAAGGAGAGCTTCCGCAGATTTAACCGTCAGCTCTACATCGGAAAACATTACAAATGCCGCAATATCAAGCTTTTCATTAAGGGGACACAGGGGAAGCTCACGCTCCAGACCTGCAATGGTCATTTTGTATGTGCCTGCCATAGCCTTTTCCCCCTTGTTATTCAGTCTTGCCAAGGGATTCAGGTCCCCAGCCCATTTTAACGCCTGCAAGCATATGGAAGTGGATATGCTTTACAGTCTGTCCTGCATCGTCACCGCAGTTGTTGATTATACGATAGCTTTCGATTCCCTCTGCCTTTGCGATTTTTGCAGCTGCCTCGAATACCTTTGCAATTACTGCTGAATTGCTCTCGTTTACCTCGTTGGCACAGCAGATATGCTCCTTTGGTACTATGAGATAGTGTACGGGAGCGATAGGTGCGATATCCTTGAAGCTGAATACAAATTCATCTTCGTATACCTTTGTGCTTGGAATCTCGCCGTTTATGATTTTACAGAATAAGCAGTCCATAGTTATTCTCCTTACTTTATAAATTCTTTTACGATATCAGCAAATGAAGCTACAGCCTCGTCAGCCTTTGCAACATCGCCCATACCAGCCATTGCGCTGTCGGGACGGCCGCCGCCCTTGCCGCCTGTTACTGCGGCTGCCTGCTGTACAAGCTTTCCTGCGTGAGCGCCCATTTTCAGAGCATCTGCTGTACATACGCAGTAGAGTGTGCCCTTTGCGCCGTTTACGCCTGCAAAGAGAGCGATAATAGCCTCTGCCTTATCCTTTACGCTGTCGCCCATTTTGCGAAGCTCATCGGGGGATGCTGCTCCCAGTGATGCGGCAACAACCTTAACTCCGTTTACCTCAACAGCATTGTCAAACATAGCTGCTGCCTTTGCGTTAGCTGCCTGCTGTGCAAGGCTTTCAAGTGCCTTGTCCTTTTCCTTTAACTCAGCTGTAACAGCCGCGCACTTCTCGGGAAGTTCATTTATATTTGCAAGCTTCAATGCCCCTGCTGCCTTTACGATTGTGTTCTTGTACTCGTTGAGGAGTTCAAGTACTCCCATGCCTGTAACAGCCTCGATACGTCTTACACCTGCTGCTACGGAGCTTTCAGATACGATTCTGAAAAGTCCTATCTGTGCGGTATTTGAGATATGCGTACCGCCGCAGAATTCAACAGAATTATCTGCTGTAACTACACGTACTGTATCGCCGTACTTCTCACCGAACAGAGCCATAGCGCCAAGCTTTCTTGCCTCGTCTATAGGCATTTCCTCCATTGTTACAGGGAGAGCCTTCATAATCTCAGCATTTACAAGAGCCTCAACCTTTGCGATTTCCTCAGCTGTAAGTCCGCTGAAATGGTTGAAGTCAAAACGGCAAGCCTTATCGTTTACAAGCTGTCCTGCCTGATGTACATGGTCGCCTAAAACCTCGCGGAGAGCGTACTGGAGAAGATGCGCAGATGTATGATTCTTCATGATTGCCATACGTCTTTCGCTGTCAATAGCGGCTGTAACCTTGCCGCCCTTTGCGAGTGTACCCTCTGTAACGGAAGCGATATGGAGAAAGTGTCCCTCGGATTTGATTGTATCAGCAACAGAAGCTGTATTTGCACCGTCACCGATTGTACCTGTATCGCCTACCTGTCCGCCGCTTTCAGCGTAGAAAGGTGTCTTATCGAGAACGATTACAACGTCCTCGCCCTCGCTTGCGGATTCAACCTCAGCGCCGTCCTTGTAGATAGCAAGGATTTCAGCCTCTGCTGTGAAATCGGTATAACCTGTGAATACTGTCTTTGCAGCGTCTACCTTTATGCTGTTGTCAGCCCATGATGAACCTGCCTTTGCAAGGTGGTCAGCCTTAGCCTTTGCTCTCTGCTCCTGTGCAAGCTCTCTGAATCTGTCAACATCAACTGTAAAGCCCTTTTCCTCGCAGATTTCAATTGTGAGGTCAATGGGGAAGCCGTATGTATCTGAAAGTCTGAACGCGTCATCACCTGAGAGAACTGTTCCGCCGTTCTCTGAGAGAGCTGCTGTATAGCTGTTGAGAAGCTCTGTACCCTTGTCAACTGTCTTAGCGAAAGCTTCTTCCTCAACACCGATAATCTTCTTAATGTAATCGCGCTTTTCAGCAAGCTCGGGATATGCTCCTGCGTTTTCATTTATAACTGTATCGCATACTTCGCAGAGGAAAGGACGGGTAATGCCCAACAATCTGCCGTGACGTGCGGCACGTCTTAACAGACGGCGGAGAACGTAGCCTCTGCCCTCATTTGAGGGGAGTATACCGTCGCCTACCATGAATGTTGTACTTCTGATATGGTCGGTAATAACACGGAGAGATACGTCTGTCTTTGCGTCTGTCTTGTATGAAACTCCTGCAATTGAGGAGATGTGCTTCATGATATTCTGAACGGTATCAACCTCGAAGATATTGTCAACACCCTGCATTACACAAGCAAGTCTTTCAAGTCCCATACCTGTGTCGATGTTCTTGTTTTCCATTTCGGTATATGTGCCGTTTCCGTCGCTGTCGAACTGGCTGAATACGAGGTTCCATATCTCAATTACACGGTCGATATCGCTTGCCTGCTCGAAGTTCTCGAAAGGACCGTAGGAATCGCCTCTGTCGAAGTGAATCTCACTGCATGGACCGCAGGGACCTGAGCCGTGCTCCCAGAAGTTATCCTTTTTGCCGAGACGGATAATTCTATCCTTAGGGATTCCGATGTTGTTCATCCAGAGCTGTTCAGCCTCGTCGTCGCTTTCATATATTGTAATCCAGAGGCGGTCAGCAGGGATTTCAAGTGTTCCTGTAAGAAATTCCCATGCCCACTCAATAGCCTCAGCCTTGAAGTAATCGCCGAAAGAGAAGTTGCCCAGCATTTCAAAATATGTACCGTGACGGGCTGTCTTTCCTACGCTTTCGATATCGGGAGTTCTTATGCACTTCTGGCATGTAGTAACTCTCACATTGGGCGGTACAGCCTGTCCCAGAAAGAATTTTTTCAGGGGAGCCATTCCCGAATTTATAAGAAGCAGGCTCTTATCCCCCTGAGGAACAAGGGAAGCGCTTGCCATTCTTGTATGATTCTTGCTTTCAAAGAATGAAAGATATTTTTCACGAAGGTCATTCAAACCTGTCCATTTCATAAGATAATTCTCCTTTTCGCCTTACGGCGCACAAAATAAAAGGGTACAAAAACCCATACAATATTATTATAGTGCTGATTCGGCAAAATGTCAAGGCTTTTGATGAAAAAAATGAATTTTCAATCCAGCTTTCAGCCAAAAGCCTATAGCCGTTAGCTTTTGACAGTTTATAATATCAGCTAAAGGCTAATGGCTGATAGCTAACAGCTCAACAAAAATAATAGACACATTCAAGAATCCGTTAAGAATTCAAGTGTACACACGCGTATTCTTGTATTCTTGTATTCTTCGTGCATATTATACAAACATACGCTATATCTCAGTCGTGCATTGTACAACATATACAACGAATCAAAGAAAATAGACATATTCAAGAATACGTTAAGAATCCAAGAGTACACACAGGAATTCTTGGATTCTTGGATTCTTACTGCA
>CALGTV010000040.1 GCA_937902395.1 uncultured Ruminococcus sp. | reverse complement strand
TGTCGTAGGGACAGTATCCGAGAATCTCAAATGCCTGAGAATTAAGCCACATCTGTGCTGTTACCATAAGGTCAAAACCCTCGCCACAGGGAGCATTGAGATATTTCGGGTCATATTTAGGCAGACCAAATCCCGTCAGCAGATTTGATATTATACCGCCATGGGTAATCAGCGCGCAATGAGTAAGACCGTTATTCATCATATCCATAATTATAGTATGGAGCGCAGAAAAGGTTCGTGCTGTCATTTCCTCCAGACTTTCACCCTCCGGTGGTCTTGCATCTCTTTTGCCGCCCAGCCATGCCTTATAATCCTCACGGTTTACAAGCTCATCAACGGATTTTCCCTCAAATTTGCCGAAATTCAGCTCTCTCATATCATCGGCAATTACAATTTCCGTATCGGGAAAGAGAATTTCTCCCGTTTCAATGCATCGTCTCAGTGGAGAGGAATAAACCCTGTGCACTCTCGGATATTCAAACTCGTCCATTTTTGCCGCAAGCTCCGCAGAGCCTTTTGCGGAAAGGGGCATATCAGTTGAGCCGATATATATACCTTTTTCATTTGCATCCGTCATTCCGTGACGGATAATGCTTATTCTGTAACCTTTCATTTTGACACACTCCCTAGCGGATATATAGTATTTTTAAACAAAATTATTTTTCAAACCATATGTATTTTTATTTATTCATCCTATTTACTTATTATACAATTTGTATTATAATATAAATAGCATTTATTATACAGATTGTATCTCATTATATCAATTATACCGGAGGACTTATTTTATGAATTCTGATTTCGCACGTATTATCACATTACAGAGAAAGGAACGCCACATCAGTCAGAAGCAGGCTGCCGCAGATTTAGGAATATCACAGGCTCTGCTTTCCCACTACGAAAAGGGTATCAGAGAATGCGGACTTAACTTCCTTGTAAAAATTGCTGATTACTACAACGTTTCCTGCGATTACCTGTTGGGACGTACTCCTGAACCAGAGGGAAAAATCATAACTATTGAGGATATTCCCGATGATGACGGAAACAACACACTGAAAATGCCATCGCCTGAGATTATCAACTTCAACAGAAGAATCATCAATAATTCTATCAGTCTGTTGTTCAGCCTTGCCCAGAAAGCAGGCAGTATTACGCTGATTAAAGAGGTTTCCTCTTATCTTATGCTGTCGGTATACAAGCTTTTCCGTATTGTATACAATGCAAACCCACACAACGACCAGAAGCTTTTCCGCATACCTAAAGTTATAGCAAACGACAGCTCAAATGCTATTATCTCCATGAGTGAGGCAGATATAAAGGCGGCTTCCAGCGGTATTTCCCTTGACGGCAACGACTGCGTTGACAATTTCGATACCCTGTACATAACAACTTCAACACTGCAAAAGGATTACGCGCAGTATTCATCATCCCTGCTCAATCTTATCAAGCGAAGCGAGGAAAGTATTGCAAGAACCCGTGCGAAATACCATGCAACCGAAAACGACCGCGGATATTAATAATTCATATCTCATACTTACAGGCGGATTTTCCGCCTGTTTTTTATTTCTTCAAAAATAAGAGATAATGGATACTACACCATTATATATTATATCATATCTGTCTGTGGTTGTCAATTTATTTATAGCTTTATGGAACGTATGAATATTTTTCAAAATTCAGTAAACAATACCCACAAAGGAAGTGATACAATGCCACAAAATTTAGCAAGGGGAGTATTTCTTTTTGATACGCCCCCGAAGATTGAAAGCTTTGCCGCTGTAGTCGGTGAAAAAGAGGGCAGCGGCCCTATGGGTGATTTTTTCGACAAAGTTGTAACTGACAGCCATTTCGGACAGAAAACATGGGAACAGGCTGAGAGCCGTTTTCAGCTTGAAGCCGTATCTCTTGCAGTCCGCAAAGCAAATCTCACAAAAGAGGATATTGATATTATATGCGCAGGCGATCTGATTAATCAATGTACAGGCTCATCATACGGTTTGAGACAGCTTGAAATTCCCTTTATGGGACTTTACGGCGCGTGTTCCACCATGGCAGAAAGTTTAATTGCCGCCTCACTGCTTACAGACAGCGGAGCCGCAAAACGAAGTGCCGCAGTTACCTCCTCCCATTTTTCAACAGCAGAAAGGCAATTCCGCGCGCCTCTCTCCTACGGCGGTCAGAGAACTCCAACAGCTCAGTGGACATGCACTGCCTCAGGGTCTGCAATAGTATCTGCCGACAAAGGAAATATTGCAGTATATGGCGCGTGCGTGGGAAAAATTGCCGATATGGATATAACAGATATCTCAAATATGGGCGCGGCTATGGCTCCTGCGGCTATGGGAGTTTTATGCCGCTATTTTGAAGCAACAAGCTCATCTCCCACAGATTTTGACGCTATTGTGACAGGTGACCTTGGAATCCTCGGCAGTCAGCTTCTTGTTGAACTTATGGAAAAGCAGGGATATGATATATCATCTGTTCACAAAGACTGCGGCGAAATGATATTCGACAAAGATACTCAGGATACCCATTGCGGCGGTTCGGGATGCGGATGTTCTGCAAGCGTATTGTGCGGATATTTCCTGCCTATGCTTGAACAGGGTTCACTGAAAAAGATACTTTTCATCGCAACAGGAGCATTGATGTCGGCAATGTCGGTACAACAGGGGGAATCCATACCGACTATTGCGCATCTGCTTGAACTCAGGAGGATATAATGATAACGGAACTTTTAAAAGCCTTTCTTGTAGGCGGAATTATCTGTGCTATAGGACAGTTATTGATAGATTTCACAAAGCTTACTCCTGCCCGTATACTGACAGGATTTGTAGTAGCAGGAGTTATCCTTTCGGCTATAGGCATATACAAGCCGCTTGCTGAATTTGCAGGCGCAGGAGCAACAGTGCCACTGACGGGATTCGGTCATCTGCTTGCGGAGGGAATCCGTAAAGCCGTTGACAAAGACGGATTTATAGGGATATTCACAGGAGGACTTACAGCGTCCTCAGCAGGTATAACAGCCGCATTGCTTGCAGGTCTGGGAGCGTCACTGTTATTCAAGCAAAAGGATAAGGTATAAAACCGAAAACCGCCCTGTCATCATGAACTGACAGGGCGGTAATATTTATTTTTTCTTTTTGTCGTTATTATTCTTTTCTGTCTTAACTTCTTCCTTTACGTCATCTTCATCATCATCGTCGTTATCATCATCATCTTTACCCTCTGCAATAGCAAGTTTCTTAGCCTTGCGGTTATCACTTATAAGAGCCTGAATGATAGAAACTGCAAAATAAACCATAATTGCAAGTACTTCGAGTATGATAGCAGGGAAAATTGTATTTTTTACAACTCTTGAAATCTTTTCTGTTGATGTATTTGCAGCAGGAACAAGTATATTGTAAGCATTTCTGAATGTTACGTTCTTATAATAATCCTCAGATGTATCATAAACAAGCTGAACGAGGTTGTTTATCTTATCATTAAGAGCAGCAAGGTCCTCTTCAACCTTTGCATTCATAGAACTTGAACCAACAGAATTATTTTTAAGAGCCTGCTGTCTTTCCTTGTAGTAATTAATCTGCTGCTTTACGGATGCAAGGGAAACAGCAGTATTATTCTTCTGATTAAACATCTTGTCATACTGCTCAGAAGCAATACTTGTCTGTGTATTTGTTTCCTCAGCACCGCCAAAAACGATTACCTGATCTTTTTCATAAGCCTTGATAGCGTCCTCATAAGCCTTAAGTTCTTCTTCAAGCTCAGCTTTATCACGATTCAGAGCTTTGATACGGAACTCGTAGTATGCAAGAGAAGCATCCTTATCCTTTGTAAGATTGTTTATAGCAATGTATGAGGAAATCATATCGAGGTCAATAGATTTTACTGTACCAAGTGCTGAATAGAGGTCATCAAATGTATAACCTGTAACAGTAGAGCGGAAACGAGTCTGATCTGAACTTGCAAGGTCATAAACATATCTTCTGAGAGTATTGAGACTGCTGTCGAATACATCAAGAGCCTCAGCGTAGTCATAATCAGCATAGGAAATAGCTGATACAGCACTTCCGAGATTCTCGTTATATCCATACTTCTCGTAGAAGTAATCTGTATAATTATTCAGAATCTCATTGAAAACAGCCACAGCTTCCTCATCGGAAAATTCTGTTTCGTTATAATCAAATGAAACTGTATATTGTGTAGGATAATAAGTAGTTTCAAGGATTCTCTCAGCAGCACTGATACTTCCGCTTTCGTTAAGAACCCTGTCATAAGTTGTAAGTCTTTCAATAATATCCTTCGGACGCTGACCCTTGAAAGTAATACTTCTTCTGATAATTTCCAGCTTATCAAGGTCATATCCCAGCTCAGTAAGAGCAGATTCAATAACCTCAGGATTTTTAATGCTGTTTACATCGAACTTCATACCATTAGGGTCAAGACCCTTTTCAACACCGCTGTATGAAAAGCTTACAAGAGCTGTAAGAGGTGCCTTGTTTATCTGAGTAGTTACCGCAGCATATCCAATAGCAACTACTACGAGTACACAGGCAATAATAATCCAAAGAAGAAAATATTTTTTCAACTTCTTCATAAGAGTGCCAAAAGAGAGAATTACGCGATTCTCGTCTTCGGGATTACTAATTGTAATGTTCAGATTACGATTTTCCGGATTTGACATTTTAACCTCCTGATAAATTTACATTATTATAGCTGATTATTTACTCAACATATCAATAATAATATCACTTTGCTGAAAAAAAGTCAATAGGAAATTAAATTCCCCCTATTTTTTCAGCAAATTGCTTAATCACAGAAAAAATTACAGATTTTTTTAGTGAAGATATGGCTGTTATACAGCATAACCCTTAGCTTTAAGCACATCAACAACGCTGTCAACATACTTACGGCAGATTTCCTCGCTTTCAGCCTCAGCCATTACGCGCACGAGGGGCTCTGTACCGCTTTCACGTACAAGCATACGGCCTGTATCGCCAAGCTCTGCGGTAGCCTTAGCAACAGCAGCCAGAACATCAGGGTCATTCTGAGCAGCAGCCTTATCTGTAACCTTTACATTTTCAAGCACCTGAGGATATACAGGCATCTGAGCCGCAAGCTCGCTGAGAGTTGCACGTTTTGAAATAATAGCCTGCATTATCTTGAGGCTGGTGAGGATACCGTCGCCTGTTGAAGCATATTTTGAGAAAATGATATGACCTGACTGCTCACCGCCGAGACAGCAATCATGTTCTTTCATGTATTCATAAACGTACTTATCGCCTACAGCTGTTTTAGCGTATTCGATACCTGCTTCCTCAAGAGCCTTGAACAGACCGAAGTTTGACATAATAGTAGCAACAACAGTATTATTCACAAGCTTTTCGCGGTCTTTCATGTACTTTCCATATATGTAAAGGATATGGTCACCGGTAACAACATTTCCCTTGTCGTCAACGCAGAGACAGCGGTCAGCGTCACCGTCATAGGCAAAGCCTGCGTCAAGTCCCTTTTCAAGAACGAATTTCTGGAGAACTTCAATATGTGTAGAACCTGCGTTTTCGTTGATATTCACGCCGTTTGGAGCAGCATTTATAATGTAGGTCTCCGCGCCGAGAGCCTCAAATACAGCCTTTGCAATAGACCAAGCCGCACCATTAGCACAGTCAAGACCGATTTTCTTACCTC
Organism: uncultured Ruminococcus sp.; assembly: GCA_937902395.1. Taxonomy (GTDB): domain Bacteria; phylum Bacillota; class Clostridia; order Oscillospirales; family Ruminococcaceae; genus Ruminococcus. Next base: position 12,300 of record CALGTV010000040.1, on the reverse strand, counting down.
TGAAAGAGTAAACGCCGAGGGAGATAAGATAGCCGATATAGCGGTTTCTTCCTGAAACGTAGTCAACAGAGCGTCCGATTTTCTCATTTTTCGCATAGGGGAGCTCATCCCACTTCTGACCGAAAACTTCAAGCTCTCCGTCCAGATATGCTTCGATAAGGTCAATAACCTCATCTTCCATTTTTTCGCCGTTTCCGTTGATAAGCTTCAAGCCGTTGTCGTGATAGGGGTTGTGGCTTGCGGAAATCATAACAGCGCAGTCAAAACTGTCAACTCTTGATATGTATGCAACAGAGGGAGTTGTAGTAACATGAAGCAGATACGCGTCAGCGCCGGAAGCGGTAATTCCGCCGACAAGTGAATATTCAAACATATAGCTTGAACGGCGTGTATCCTTACCAATAACGATTCTTGCAGGAGTATCATCGCCCTTTTGTTTTTTCAGTTCATTATAATACCAGCCGATGAAACGTCCTACTTTAAAAGCGTGGTCGGCTGTAAGATTTTCGTTTGCAGTTCCTCTGAATCCATCAGTACCAAAATACTTACCCATTGTTTTTCTCCTTGGAAATAATTATTGGGGTTCTCTAAAAAACGGAACACGCGCGAGATTTCGTACATGACAAATATCAGTTACAAGGCGACAAACCGCAGTAATACTTTGTGTATTGCAAGGTTTGGCAACGCAGTAAATGATATTTGTCATAGAAAGTTCGCCGTGAGGGAGGTTTTTAGAGGTTCCCTATTTCGGAAGTCTAAAAGACACCAATATATATTTTATCATATGTTTTGGATATAGTCAAGGATAATTTATGGTAAATTTCAGATTTTGCGCAGAAAATTCAGTTAAAATAAAAAAATATATATTTTTACTGCGAGATTTGACACAAAATAAAGTATAATATATGAAAGCGAAAATAAAGCGCACTTTGCATAAAAAACAGTATGGAATTTCGTGGACTATTTTTATTGACAGTTAATACAGCTTGTATTATAATGTAGTTAAGAAAAGTTTGATTATTTCGATTAGGGAAAGGTGAGACCGATGAATCATTAAGATGCATATGTGATAAAAAATATTAAAAGGAGAAATAATTATGAAAAATACAAAAAGATTTTTAACGGCATTAACAGCCTCTGTTCTTTCGGTAACCGCCCTTGTTTCCTTTGCGGCATCGGCAGAAAGTGCTGAATCAGCTTCAAAAGATATAATAATAGCTGAAGCAGAAAAAAAGTTAGACGCTATTATGGAAAAAGAAGGTTTTGTAAAATCAATCAACGGTTTCCCCGATTTGATTTATCATGATTTTGCAAAATCGGAAGATGAAAAAAATCAGAAATTCTTAGCATATATGGGCGAGTTTAAAGCCGAGGACGAAAAAACTGAAATATGGCTGTATTCAATCAACCCCGATATTTTAACTATAGTTCTTGATTTGCCTGAGGGAGTAAGTAATACCGATATAAATGATTTTATCAAGAAAAAATATCCCGATTGTCCGAAGTTCAATAATTACAACAAGGCAGAAACAAATACAGTTAAATCATATATTACAAAAAATAGTGCTGCTGTAAATGCCAAAGCAATTATTGAATCGCTCAAGGAAAATAATATGATTTCCTCTGCAAAACTTGAATATGGCAGTTTCTGGAATCACAGCGGACGTTTTCCTTTATACCTACAAAATCCTATGTCATGGTTTCAGTCCTTTGACCAATTTAAAAAGGATAACTATTTTATGACTATTCCTGAAAGCTATAACAGTACAAATCAGGAAATATTGGATTATTATGCCGCAGGAAATATTGACTGCAATTTTGGTATAGTTGTTCGCAAAAAGGAATTGCCCGAAGGCGTAGAATATATTGCACATGAAGAAATGTTCCCTGATAATGAATTTGATTTATTAAGAGAGGATTATTTCGGATATATTGCTCTCACCCCTGAAAAAGCGGCAAACCTTGATGAAAAAGTTATAGATGCAATTGCATATTTCTCAGCAAAACCTAAAGAAATGACATTGGAGAATCAGTGCGAGTTATTAAATGAATTTAATAAAAATGTTCAGATAAAGGCAATGGATACTTATACCCTTCATTCACAGGAAAATAGCAGAGAAATAAGCGGATTGGAAATTGATGTTACAAAAGCAATTGACGGTGACGCAAACTGCGACAACAAATTTACAATCGCAGATTCTACAGCAATATTGCAGGCATTAGGAAATCCCGATAAATACGGACTCTCTTTAGAGGGCGAATATAATGCCGACTGCTCAGGCACATTTGACGGTGTTACAGTTGCCGATGCTGTTTTCATTCAGAGAAAGCTTGCAAAGGGAATAGAATAAACAATTATACTGCACAGGCGGATTTTTCAATCCGCCTCAGACTGTAGAAAAAGACATATTGTATAACGGACACGGCACGCCGTGTCCCTACAAAACGGCTATTTTACGTCATTTCGTGTAGGGGCGGATATTATCCGCCCGCAATTTCGGTACGAAATTCAGGTTTTTCGACACTCTCAGGCGGATTTTCAATCCGCCTGTTTTTCCGCGTAAACGTATAGCAAATCTGTACAAAACGCAAGATTAACAATGTTGAAATTAGTCTGAATCACCAAACAATGAATAAACCCCTTGACAAATGCTCATAATAGTGGTAAATTAATATTAGCACTCAGAGAGAATGAGTGCTAACACACTAAGACCTTTAATGCTAAAGGAAAGGAGGCTGTATCATAGTGGACGACAGAAAACTGAAAGTTCTTGCTGCAGTAGTTGACGAGTATATAAGAACAGGCGAGCCCGTAGGCTCAAAGGCAATATCAAAGCTTGAACATATAAAAGTATCTGCCGCAACAGTCCGCAACGATATGGCAATGCTTGAACAGCTTGGATATCTCGAACAGCCTCACACATCAGCAGGAAGAATTCCAACGTATCAGGGCTACAGGCTTTATATTGACGAGCTTATGACGCTCCCCGAACTGCCTGTAGAAGAACAGCTGAGACTTGACGAGCTTCTCGGAGATAAAAACACTCCCGAAGAACTGCTTATCCAGAACGCCGCCGCCGCGCTTACAGAACTTACTCAGTGCGCCGCAGTTGTAACGAATTCAGCACCGCGATTCTCGGTTATCTCAAAGGTTGAAGTTATCCCCACAGGAAAAAGGCTGTATGTCATACTCCTTATTACCTCCAACGGAAGTATAAAGAACAAGGCTTGCAGACTTGAATTCGACCTTAGCCACGAACAGCTTGATTTCTTCACAAAGTACATCGACGAAAACCTCAGCGGAGTTTCAGTTGAAGAACTTTCGGAAGAAATGCTTGATAAGATGATAACCGCTGTTTCCGCGTATATGGTAAGTCTTTCGCCCCTTGTAAAAGGCATATGCGAGCTTTCCGAGGATTTGAGACAGCAGCATCTTACCGTCAGCGGAAGTGAAAAGCTTCTCTCCTGCGATGAACTGGATAAAATGGAAGTAGTCCGCTTTATACAGCACAAAAACGAGCTTACTGACTTGCTGGAGGATTCTTTCAGCGGCATACAGGTAAAATTCGGTGCAGACGGGAATTTCGCTATCGGCAATTCAAGCATGATAGTATCGAAATACCGCAAAAAAGGCAGAGACGCAGGTTCTCTCGGAGTTATAGGACCTATGCGTGTGGACTACAAAAAAATTATTCCTTATATTGAATACCTCACCCATAAGATAACTGCTCTTATGTCAGAGGATGATAATACAGATGCAGATACCGTTATAATAAACGATTCTGCGGAAAGGAGCAGCAATGACTGAACAGATTAAAGAAGAAATTCTGGAAAATGAAGAGCTTTCAGAGGAAACGGCAGAGCAGGAAGCTCCCGTTGAAACAAACGACGAGGACGACGCCGTAAGCGAATACAACGACACAGCGGCTCAGGTTGCAGACCTTGAAGAAAAGCTGGAGGAGGCAAACGAAAAGTATGTCCGCCTTTACGCCGAGTACGACAATTTCCGCAAGCGTACAGCCCGTGAAAAGTCCGATACTTACGCAAACGCTTCCGCGAAGTGCATAGAGGAACTTCTCCCCGTTGTTGACAGCTATGAGCGTTCACTGGAATTCGAGTGTGCCGATGAAAACTTCAAAAACGGCATGGTGATGATATTCAATCAGTTAAAGGAATTCCTGACAAAGATGAATGTAACGGAGATTGAAGCACTGGGCGCAGAATTTGACCCCAATTTCCACAACGCAATTCAGCAGACAGCCGGTACGGACTACGCTGACAACCACGTATGTGCAGTATTCCAGAAAGGCTATGTTATGGGCGATAAGCTTATCCGTCCCGCTATGGTTGCAGTAGCCAAAGATTAAGTGGGTAGCACCCACGGGCAATTGTTCTTGCCGAACTTCTATTGTTGTTCTTTAGCGAGGGAAGTAATTCGACAGAACATCATTTAATGCGTAATTAATATTATATGGACACGGCGTGTCTGCAAAAAATTTTTAAAGACGAGTAAGAATTAATTCTTAATTCTTAATTCATAATTCTAAATTAGATTATTTGGAGGTAATTATTATGTCAAAAATTATTGGTATTGACCTTGGTACTACAAACTCATGCGTAGCTGTTGTTGAGGGCGGTAACGCAGTAGTTATCCCCAACAGCGAGGGCGCAAGAACAACTCCCTCTGTTGTTGCTTTCACAAACAACGGTGAGCGTCTCGTAGGTCAGGTGGCTAAGAGACAGGCAATCACAAACCACGACAGAACAGTTTCTTCAATCAAGAGACACATGGGTACAGATTATAAGGTAACAATCGACGGCAAGAGCTATACACCTCAGGAAATTTCCGCTATGACACTCCAGAAGCTCAAGGCTGACGCAGAAGCTTATCTGGGCGAGACAGTAACAGAAGCTGTTATCACAGTTCCTGCATACTTCACAGACGCTCAGAGACAGGCTACAAAGGACGCTGGACAGATTGCAGGTCTTACAGTTAAGCGTATCATCAACGAGCCTACAGCAGCCGCTCTTTCCTACGGTATCGACAAGGAAGAAGAGCAGATTGTTATGGTATACGACCTGGGCGGCGGTACATTCGACGTTTCCATTATCGAAATGGGCGAGGACGTTCAGCAGGTACTTGCAACAGCAGGTAACAACCGTCTCGGCGGTGACGATTTCGACCAGCGTATAATCAACTGGATTGTTGACGAGTTCAAGAAGTCCGACGGAGTTGACCTCTCACAGGATAAAATGGCTTATCAGCGTTTAAAGGACGCAGCTGAAAAGGCTAAGATTGAGCTTTCTTCCACAACTACAACAAATATAAACATTCCTTTCATCACTGTTGACGCTACAGGCGTTCCAAAGCACCTTGACCTTACTCTTACACAGGCTAAGTTCAACGAGCTTACAGCTGACCTTGTAGAAGCTACAATGGGACCTGTTCGTCAGGCGCTCTCTGACAGCGGACTTTCAATTTCTGAGATTAACAAGGTTCTCATGGTTGGCGGTTCTTCAAGAATTCCTGCTGTACAGGAAGCAGTTAAGAAGCTTATCGGCAAAGAACCATTCAAGGGCATCAACCCCGATGAGTGCGTAGCTCTCGGTGCTGCATATCAGGGCGGCGTTCTCGGCGGCGACGTTAAAAACGGACTTCTCCTTCTTGACGTAACTCCCCTTTCTCTCGGTATCGAGACAGCAGGCGGCATATGCACAAGAATGATTGAGAGAAACACAACAATTCCTACAAAGAAGTCACAGGTATTCTCCACATATGCAGACAATCAGCCTGCCGTTGATATCAACGTGCTTCAGGGTGAGCGTGAATTCGCTAAGGATAACAAGCAGCTCGGCACATTCCGTCTTGACGGTATCGCACCAGCTCCAAGAGGAATCCCCCAGATTGAAGTAACATTTGATATCGACCAGAACGGTATTGTACACGTATCCGCTAAGGATTTAGGCACAGGCAAGGAGCAGAACATCACAATCACTTCTTCCACAAATATGTCCAAGGACGATATCGACCGCGCTGTTAAGGAAGCAGAGCAGTATGCAGCTGAGGATAAGAAGCGTCGTGAGGAAGTTGATACAAAGAACGAGGCTGAGAATCTTGTATTCCAGTGCGAAAAGGCTCTTGCTGATTTCGGCGATAAGGTATCCGCTGACGAAAAGGCAAATATCGAGCAGAAGTCCGCATCACTCAAGGCTGCTTGCGAGGCTAACAATACAGAAGAAATCAAGAGACAGAAAGAGGAGCTCCAGAAGGCATTCTACGACCTTTCTGCTAAGATTTACCAGCAGGCAAATCCTGACGGTCAGGGAATTGACCCCTCACAGTTCGCTAACATGGGCGGCGAGGCAGCATCACCCAGCGATGACGGCGTAGTTGACGCTGACTTCACAGAGGTTTAATTAACTTAAGTAACTGTTTCAGGGCGAAAATTCCTTTCGCCCTGTACGTGTATTGTATGGGAGTAGAAATATGGCTGAAAAAAGAGATTATTATGAAGTCCTTGGCATACAGAAAGGTGCTTCCGAGGACGAGATAAAAAAGGCTTACAGAAAAAAGGCAAGAGAATGTCACCCCGATTTGCACCCCGATGACCCCTCATACGTTGAGAAGTTTCAGGAGGTAAACGAGGCTAACGAGGTACTTTCCGACCCCAATAAGCGTGCAAGATACGACCAGTTCGGTCATGCAGGAGTTGACCCCAGCTACGGCGGAGGCGGCGGCTTCGACGGCATGGGCGGAATGGGCGGCTTCGGAGATATCGGCGATATCCTCGAAAGCATGTTCGGCGGCTTCGGCGGATTCGGCGGCGGCGGACGTTCAGGCGCAAATGCCAACGCACCGCGCAGAGGCGCAGATATACAGGAATCCGTAACAATAAGCTTTATGGATGCCTGCCACGGCAAAAAACAGGAAGTTAAAACATCACGCATGGCTGTCTGTGAATCCTGTAAGGGCACAGGCGCAGACGCAGGCACATCAGCGGAAGTATGTCCCGATTGTCACGGCAGAGGTTCTGTAAAGACAACACAGCGCACACCTTTCGGAGCAATTTCCTCCACAAAGGTATGTCCCCACTGTAGTGGTAAGGGTAAAATTGTCAAGAATCCCTGTACAAAGTGCCGTGGTGTCGGCAGACTTCGCGTGCAGAAGAATATATCTGTGGATATCCCTGCCGGTATTGACAACGGACAGACAATCCGTCTCAACGGACAGGGCGACTGCGGCATAAACAACGGACCTTCCGGCGATCTTCTGCTCAATGTTTCTGTAAAGAGCCACCCTCTTTTCAACCGTGACGGATCAGATATTCACTGTGAAATTCCTGTTACTTATATGGACGCTGTAATGGGCGCAGAAATCATCGTGCCCACCATTGACGGCGATGTAAAATTCAACATATCCGCAGGAACTCAGAACGGCACTGTATTCAATCTGAAAGGCAAGGGCGTAAAGAGGATTAACAGAAACGACCGCGGAAATCAGTTTGTAAAGATATTCGTTGAAGTTCCCAAGAATCTCAATAAAAAGCAGAAAGATCTGCTGAAAGCATTTGAAGAATCCCTTACAGACAAGAACTATGCAAAGCGCCAGAGCTTTTTTGACAAGTTAAAAGATAAACTGAATTTTTAATACAAAAAGAAACAGGCGGTCAGTAATGACCGCCATTTTAATTGGGATTCTGTATTCTTCATTTCAGATAATTCTGAATAATATGGGACGCTGTCCCACACCCTGCATGATTCTCTCGAAGGCTCTCTGCCTAAAGGGCTTCGCCCTTTAGAATCCCATTTTTATTCCTCAGGCATATGAATCTCGCCAACGATTGGCAGCGGATCGATACCCTGTCTTGTGTAATAATCTGAAAGTGCTGAGCGAACAGCCTGCTCAGCAAGAACGGAGCAGTGAACCTTAACAGCAGGAAGACCGTCAAGAGCCTCAACAACCGCGTCATTTGTAAGCTTCAAAGCCTCGTCAATAGTCTTACCCTTGATAAGCTCAGTAGCCATAGAAGATGTAGCAATAGCCGCACCGCAGCCGAAAGTCTTGAATTTTGCATCTGTAATTGTACCGTTGTCGATTTTCAGATACATCTTCATAATATCGCCGCACTTAGCATTGCCGATTTCACCGATACCGTCAGCGTTCTCGATTTCTCCCACATTTCTGGGATTTGAAAAATGGTCCATAACCTTTTCACTGTACATCATAATCTATCTTCTCCTTAAATTTATACTAATTATATTCAGAATCCGCGGATTACGCTATTATTCGTAGGATTCGCCTTTCATCATCTTCTCCCACACAGGAGACATTGCGCGGAGTTTTTCCGCAACAACGGGAACTGTTTCAAGAATATAATCAACGTCCTCATCTGTGAGATTCTCCTCAATTGACAGACGGAGCGAACCGTGAGCAATTTCGTGCTTCAAGCCGATAGAAAGAAGCACGTGAGAGGGGTCAAGCGAGCCCGATGTGCAGGCAGAACCCGACGAAGCGCAAATGCCGTACATATCAAGCATAAGGAGCAGTGATTCACCCTCAATACCCTCAAAAGAAATGTTTACATTTCCTGGGAGGCGCTTGTCTCTGTCGCCGTTGAGACGGGTATAAGGAATTGTAAGAAGTCCGTCAATAATGCGGTTTCTCTTTTCGGTAACGATTTCAGCCTTTTCAGCGATATTACTGCAAGCGATTTCCATAGCAGCACCAAGACCAACAATAGCAGGAACATTTTCCGTACCTGCGCGCTTTCTTCTCTCCTGACCGCCGCCGTGAATGAGATTAGGCAGAGCAACGCCCTTTCTGATATAAAGTGCGCCGATACCCTTCTGAGCGTGGATTTTATGACCTGAAAGGGAAAGCATATCAATACCCTGCTTGTGAACGTCAATTTCAACGTGTCCCACAGCCTGTACAGCGTCAGTGTGGAAAAGCACCTTATTTTCCTTGCAGATAGCGGCGATTTCATCAATAGGCTGAATTGTGCCGATTTCGTTGTTAGCGTACATAATTGTAACAAGAGCAGTATCCTCGCGGATAGCCTTGCGCACATCCTCAGGGTTGATAAGTCCCTTATCGTCAACAGGGATATATGTTACCTCAAAGCCCTGTTTTTCGAGATATTCAGTAGTATGCAGAACAGCGTGATGCTCAATTACAGATGTGATGATGTGCTTTTTACCCTTTTTCGCCATTTGCTCAGCTGTACCCTTGATTGCCCAGTTATCAGACTCCGAACCACAGCTTGTAAAGATAATTTCGATAGGGTCAGCACCGATAGCCTTTGCCACTTTTTCGCGAGCAAGCTCAATATCGCGCTGAGCGTTTCGTCCCATTTCGTAGATACTTGAAGCGTTTCCGAAAGCAGTCTGGAAGTGTGGCATCATAGCCGCAAGAACTTCATCGGAAACAGCAGTAGTAGCCGCATTATCGGCATAAATAAATCTTCTTTCCATATTAAACCTCTTATGAATGTATATCTCTTTGTGCAACTGCAAGGCGGTCGCAGCGTTCATTTTCGGGATGCCCTGCATGTCCCTTTACCCAGTTAAAAGTTACGTCATGTCGTGCAAGGAGGGGCAGAAGCTGTTCCCACAAATCGACGTTAAGAGCAGGCTTGCCGTCGGATTTTTTCCAGCCTTTTTTCTGCCAGCCGTAAACCCAGCCTTTAGTTATGCTGTCAACCACATATTTGCTGTCGGTAGTGAGTATTACTTTGCAGGGCTCTTTCAGCGCAGAAAGACCTGCAATAACGCCCATAAGCTCCATACGATTGTTAGTTGTATGGGATTCGCCGCCTGAAAGCTCCTTTTCGATAGTGCCGAAGCGTAGGATAGTGCCGTAGCCGCCGGGCCCGGGATTACCGCTGCAAGCTCCGTCGGAGAATATTTCAACAGTTTTCACACAGCACCTCCCCGTTTGTTATTTTTATCACAATAAGTCACAATAATATTATATCAGAAATATTTGAAAATAGTGGGAATGTTTACTTGCGGAAACGAAATTGTTGTTAGCACCCACTTACAATATGATTAAAATAAAAAAATATGTATTTTTACTGCGAGATTTAACTTCTGAAATAGTATAATACATGAGAGGAAAAATATAAATCCGTGATTCTATACAAATCACTATCAATAAATTTACTATATCTCACAAAATTTACGTTACATATACTATTCATTGCAATATACACTTGACACATTACTATAGTTGGTATATAATGTAATTAAGAAAAGTTTGATTATTTCGATTAGGGAAAGGTGAGACCGATGAATTAAAAATGTTTCATATGCATAATTAATATAATTAACAAAGGAGGGATTTTATGAAAAAAAGAATAATTTCAACTATTCTTGCAGCAATTACAGCGATATCTGCGGTTTCTGCAATGAGTTCAAATGCCCTATACTATTGGGGAACAGTTGATGAAAATTTAGTAGCGGAAACTTTTAAAGATTATGTAAAACTTGAAGACTATAAATGGCTGGGAAGAAGTAACACTAAATGTATGTACTATGTTCCTGACGAAAAGCAAACAACTTATTTCTATGAAGTATACAGGGAAAAAGATCGTGTGACAATTACAGTTGACGCTGATGAAAATATTGAAGAAATCAGAAAGAAGATACAGGCTATTGACGAAAATCTGTATATACGTTCCTATTTAATAGCCCCTTTAAATACCAAATGCCATTTTGATATCAGTGCAGATATGATATCTCCTGAAACTGCCAAAAAAATCAGAGAACAAGTCGGAGATGTAGCATTAGAAGTTAATTACTGGTATAACACGCATTTTTATCAAAATATAATTTATAACTACTTAACTGCTTATCATAAGAGTATAGAATATTATGATAATGCATCAGATGAATATGTATTAATCGATAACTCAGACAAGCTTCGTGAATTTGCTGTTTCACACAGCGAATATTATGATTTTATTGAAACTGAGGACAATGAAATGAAATACAATGGAATTCAGCTCATGAATGACATGATATATCTTATACCTAAAGAAAAAGTCACCAAGGCAGAGCATATCGAACTTGCCAAAGAGATTTATGAAGCTACAGGATACAAACCATCTGGTTATGGATTAGAAAGCGTTCCGTCTTCTATTGGTGGCTCAACTCTCGACCTCACAAACTATTTAAACGGCGACGCAAACTGCGACCAAAAATACACAATCGCCGATTCTACGGCAATATTGCAGGCATTGGGAAATCCTGATAAATACGGCTTATCAACGCAGGGGCTTTTCAACGCCGATTCCACAGGCGACGGCTTAACTGTTGAAGATGCAGTTGCAATAAAAACTGCACTTGCAAAAGGTGCATAAAAACCGCTAAGGAGGAAATTTTATGAAATCAAAAAGATTATTTACCACGGCTTTTGCCGCAGTTATGACATTTTCATCAATCACCGCAATAAACAGCAGTTCGACATCTACTTTTCCTACAATAAATGATTCGGAAGAATATCAAGGCAGAATTAAAGGTTATGAAAGAAAACAGCTTTTAACAGAACAGGAAACAGAATACTTTAAGAATATTTTATCAAGGGAAAATATAACAAAAGTATGGCGTTGGAACAAACCAACAACTGATACATCTGATAACTATTTTCTTTTTGACGAATACACATATGAAATTCAGCTAAAGGACTATTTAAAAGTAAAGTTGGATTTACCAAGAGAATATAGTGAAACAATCATTAATGAATTAGAGAATACTTTAGGTTATAATAACTATATAAAAGAAATAAAAGATACAGACACCTATGATTGTGCCGATATTTCAATTAGTTTCGAAAGCTCAGACCATAAAATGAATTATATGATTGCGGAAAAAGCTATGTCTATACTAAGCGAAAAATATCCCATTAGTGATAAAGTGTTACAGATTGACGCCGTAAATCATATTCCTCATATCCAATTACAGAGTTGCTTCACATATATTGACGGAAAATCTCATATGGATTTGACAGAACAGGAATTCAAAGAATTCTACGATTCCATTGACCACGATTATATTGCTGAAAATTTCAGAGCAACCTACAATCCCGAAACATACAGAATTGAATTCCCAGATGATTACACACAGGAAGAGAAACTTGGATGTTTTAGTTATTTTACAGATACCAAAAATACAATGATTCATCAATATTCTAACTCGTTAGGTATGAGACCAGTCTCCGCAATTACGGAATTTGACACAGAAATAAACTATTTAAACGGCGACGCAAACTGCGACCAAAAATACACAATCGCCGATTCT
>CALGTV010000039.1 GCA_937902395.1 uncultured Ruminococcus sp. | reverse complement strand
GACAAACCGCAGTAATACTTTGTGTATTGCAAGGTTTGTCAACGCAGTAAATGATATGTGTCATAGGAAGTCTGCCGTGAGGGAGGTTTTTAGAGGTTCCCATAAATAAGTCCCTGCATATCGTAAAGTCCTGCGGGTTTATCCTTGAGGAAAATAGCCGCCTTGATTGAACCCTCCGCAAAAACGGTCTTTGAAGATGCAGAGTGGGATAATGTTATAACTTCATCATTTCCTGCAAAAATAACATCGTGTTCGCCCACAATAGTGCCGCCTCTGATAGCGTGCATACCGATTTCGCACTTTTCACGCTTCTGACGGCGTGAATGGCGGTCATAAACATACTGCTTTGAATTGTCAAAAGCTTCGTTTACGGCATTGGCAAGCATAATCGCAGTACCGCTTGGAGCGTCAATTTTCTGATTGTGGTGCTTTTCTACAATTTCAATATCAAATCTGTCACCAAGCACCTCAGCCGCTTTCTTTGCAAGATTAACAAGAAGATTTATTCCAAGCGACATATTAAATGTGAAGAATACTGCAATCTGCTCTGCGGCAGCCTTAATCTTAGCAATCTGTTCATCGCTGTAGCCTGTTGAAGCTACGACAATGGGAGTGCCTGTGGAAAGGCAGTATTCAAGAAGTGCGTCAAGGCAGGCAGGATTTGAAAAATCAATAATAACATCGGGCTTGACAGGAAGCTTTGAGGGAGCGTCTACGATTGGAAAATCCGCATACTGCTCAGTATACAGGTCAATTCCTGCAACTACTCTGCAATCCTCTCTGTCCTTGATGCAGTTGTAAATGGTCTTGCCCATTTTGCCGTTTGCACCGCATATTGCCACATTTGTCATAGTTTCACATCCTTTGGATTTTATATAAGATTGTGCTTTTCAAGTGAAGCACGGAGAGCAGCCTTATGCTCCTCTGTCATATCAACGAGAGGAAGTCTGCACTTGCCAACATTTACGCCCATCATATTCATTGCTTCCTTGACAGGAATAGGATTAACCTCAATGAAAAGATTGTTGATAAGGTCAAGATAATCTATCTGAAGCTTTGTAGCCTCAGCATAGTTATTGTCAAGACAATACTGAACCATATCGTGTGTCTGCTTTGGAATTACGTGTGAAAGAACGGAAATAACGCCCTTTGCTCCCAATGACATAAGAGGAACAATCATATCATCGTTTCCGCTGTAAACGTCAATCATATCACCACACTCAGCGATAAGCTTTGCAGCATAACTGATATTTCCGCTTGCTTCCTTGACAGCAACGATATTCTTATGGTTAGCAAGCTCCTTGATTGTGGAAACTTCCATATTCATACCTGTTCTGCCTGGGATATTGTAAAGGATAATCGGAATATTTACAGCGTCTGCAATAGCTGTGAAGTGTGCAATAAGTCCCTTTTGTGTAGTCTTGTTATAGTAAGGAGTAACAAGGAGAAGTCCGTCTGCTCCAAGCTCCTCAGCTTCCTTTGAAAGCTTAATTGCATATGCTGTGTCGTTGCTGCCTGTTCCTGCGATTACAGGAACTCTCTTTGCAGTCTTTTCAACAGCAAATCTGATACATTCAAGATGCTCCTCGTCAGACATAGTAGAAGCCTCGCCTGTTGTACCGCAGATAACGATAGCGTCTGTGCCGTTAGCAATCTGGTCATCAATCATCTCTCCGAGAACGCTGAAATTAATAGAACCGTCCTCGTTCATAGGTGTGATTATAGCAATAGCCGCACCTGTAAAAATAGTGTTCTTCATACACTCAACCCCTTTCATTATAATGCGTAATTCGTAATGCGTAATTTTTTTGAAATGCGGGCGGATAATATCCGCCCCTACATATTCATCATCACGAATTAATCAAAGTATCCTTTAGCTGCAAGAAGCTCTGCAAGAAGAACCGCACCGCCTGCTGCACCTCTTAATGTGTTGTGTGAAAGACATACAAACTTGTAGTCATACTGTGTATCCTCTCTTAATCTACCTGCTGAAACAGCCATACCATTTTCAAGATTTCTGTCAAGCTTAGCCTGAGGACGATTATCCTCTTCAAAATAGTGGATAAACTGCTTAGGAGCACTTGGAAGTTCAAGTTCCTGAGGAACGCCCTTGAAATCAGCCCAGAGCTGGAGGATTTCTTCCTTAGAGGGCTTATTCTCAAAACTTACAAATACAGCTGCTGTGTGACCGTCTGAAACAGGTACACGGAGACACTGTGTTGTAATTGAAGGAGTTGAAGCCTTTACAATCTCGCCATTCTCGATTGTACCCCAAACCTTTAATGGCTCCTGCTCGGACTTTTCCTCCTCGCCGCCAATGAAAGGAATAAGGTTATCAACCATTTCAGGCCATGTCTCGAAATTCTTTCCTGCTCCTGAAATTGCCTGATATGTACAAGCAAGAACATTCTTGATACCGAACTTTCTGAGTGGGTGAAGTGCAGGAACATAGCTCTGGATTGAGCAGTTGGACTTAACTGCAATAAATCCTCTCTTTGTGCCGAGGCGCTCTCTCTGTGACTTGATGATTTCGATATGCTCGGGGTTAATCTCAGGCACTACCATGGGAACGTCAGCTGTAAATCTGTGTGCGGAGTTGTTGGAAACGATAGGACACTCAGCCTTTGCATAAGCTTCTTCAAGAGCCTTGATTTCGTCCTTTTTCATATCAACAGCGCAGAAACAGAAGTCAACCATAGAAGCAATCTTCTCAATATCAGCTGTTGCATCCATGAGAATCATATTCTTCATAGCCTCAGGCATGGGAACTGCCATCTTCCAACGCTCACCTGCAACCTCTTCATATGTCTTGCCTGCACTTCTTGGTGAAGCTGCAAGAACCTTTACATTGAACCAAGGATGATTTTCGAGAAGAGTTGCAAATCTCTGTCCAACCATACCTGTAGCTCCGATTATACCAACATTAAACTGCTTCATAAATATTCTCCTTTTAAAAAAATTTTTGAAATAATAAGAAAACCGGTTGCAAACCGGTTCATCATGAGTTATAATAGAAGTATTGGCATTGATAATTTTTTATGCCGATAGCACTCCACCATAAACATGATGACAGCCGCAAGCCTGTTCAACTTACAGCCGGAACGATATTCACCACGTATCATCCCTCGGCGGCATTGCCTTTCATCTCATTTCACAGGATACGGTAATCCTCCGTGAGAGTACTGATCTCAGCCGCGCCTCTACCTAATATCTATAATATCACTTTATGGGTGATATGTCAATATCTTTTTAAAAAAAATATTTTTGAATTATATAGTGAAAACTATGAAAAATGATGTATTTCAATATAATTCAGATTCATAAAGGAGCCTTTTAATATGCAGCTTTTAAAATCAGATTTTTATTACGATCTCCCTGAAGAACTTATCGCTCAGACTCCCATTGAGCCCAGAAATGCTTCACGTATGATGTGCATTGACAAAAATACAGGCAACATCACCCACGACCGCTTCTATAATTTATGCAGCCGCCTTAAAAAAGGTGACTTGCTTGTAATGAACGATTCCCGAGTTATCCCAGCAAGACTTTACGGTGAAAAAATCGATAATAATACATTTATTGAATTTTTGCTTCTTGAACAAAAGGGTGATAAGCTGTGGGAAATCATATGCCGTCCGGGAAAAAAGGCTAAAGTCGGTACAAAATTTTCATTCGGCAATGGCAGACTAATTGCGGAGGTTGTGGAAGTCAAGGACGACGGAAACAGAGTTGTTCAATTTGAGTGTGAGGGCAATTTCTTCACTGCCCTTGAAGACGTGGGACATATGCCGCTCCCCCCTTATATCACAGAAAAGCTTGAAGATAAAGAACGATATCAGACAGTATATTCTAATGAGGCAGGCTCTGCCGCTGCTCCCACAGCAGGACTTCATTTCACAGAAGAAATGCTTGATGAACTTCGTGCAAAAGGCATAAAAACGGCATTTGTTACGCTTCACGTCGGACTTGGCACATTCCGTCCCGTTAAAGAGGATAACGTGCTTGACCACAAAATGCACAGCGAGCACTA
The DNA here is from genome assembly GCA_937902395.1 of uncultured Ruminococcus sp. GTDB lineage: Bacteria > Bacillota > Clostridia > Oscillospirales > Ruminococcaceae > Ruminococcus. Next base: position 10,251 of record CALGTV010000039.1, on the reverse strand, counting down.
CTATCTCCCCAAAGAAACAGCGGATTTGATAAACCAGACAAAAGCCGAGGGAGGACGTGTTATCGCCGTAGGTACAACAACATGCCGTACCCTTGAAAGTGTATCAAGTTTTTATGGTAATATTTCAGAGCATGAGGGTTATACAGATATATTCATTTATCCCGGCTATGAATTCAAGTGCATTGACGGACTTATCACAAATTTCCACCTGCCTGAAAGTACGCTTATTATGCTTGTTTCCGCATTTACAGGCTATGAAAACACAATGAACGCATACAAGACAGCCGTTGAGGAAAAATATCGTTTCTTCAGCTTTGGCGATTCCATGTGCATATTGTAAGGTGAATTTATGGATATATCAGTATTTTTAAAAAGTCTTGCGGATTCAGATACAGCACCAATAGTTATATGCGATAAAGAACACAACATCGTATATATGAATCCTACGGCAGATGAACACTATAAAAAATGGGGCGGTGCTGAACTTGTTGGAAAATCAATATTTAACTGCCATAATAGCCATTCAGTTGAGAAAATTAAAAAGGTTGTTGAGTGGTTTGGAGAAAATCCGCAGAATAATAAAATTTATACATATCACAACCCTACACAAAACAAAGATGTCTATATGATAGCCTTGCGAAATGAAAACGGTGAATTAATCGGATATTACGAAAAACACGAGTACCGCAATGCTGAAACAGCAAATTTGTATGATTTCCTTAAAAAGCACCAATCCCCTTGACATCTTCCTCTTTTTAAGTTACAATAAAACATATCAATGACAATAAGGAGAATTTATGTATACATTATTAAAAACTGATAACAAAGCCCGCCGCGGACAGGTTGAAACAGTCCACGGTACATTCCAGACGCCGTGTTTTATGAATGTGGGAACTTCTGCGGCAATAAAGGGCGGTATATCCTCAATCGACCTGAAAGGACTGAAAACACAGGTGGAGCTGTGCAATACATACCACCTGCATCTGCGCCCAGGCGATAAGATTATAAAGGAAATGGGTGGTCTACACAAATTCATGAACTGGGACAAGCCAATCCTCACCGACAGCGGAGGATTTCAGGTATTTTCCCTTGCAAAGCTGCGCAAAATAAAAGAAGAGGGCGTATATTTCGCCTCCCATATTGACGGTCACCGCATATTCATGGGACCTGAGGAAAGCATGCAGATTCAGTCAAATCTTGGCTCAACAATTGCCATGGCTTTTGACGAGTGTATTGAAAATCCCTCAACATATAAGTATACAGCCGATTCTATCGAGCGTACAACCCGCTGGCTTTATCGCTGCAAGGAGGAAATGGAGCGCCTCAACAGCCTCCCTGATACTATAAATAAAAAGCAGATGCTTTTCGGCATAAATCAGGGTTCAACATACGATGACCTGCGTATAAAACATATGGAAGATATTGCAAAACTTGACCTTGACGGCTATGCTATCGGCGGACTTGCAGTAGGCGAAGCAACGGAAGAAATGTACAGAATCATCGACGTTGTAGAGCCGTTTATGCCCGTAGATAAGCCCCGTTATCTCATGGGTGTGGGTACTCCCTCCAATATAATTGAAGCCGTAGCAAGAGGCGTAGATATGTTTGACTGCGTTATGCCCAGCAGAAACGCCCGTCATGCTACAGTTTTCACATGGAGCGGTATAATGCATTTAGGAAACAAATGCTACGAAACCGACCCCCGCCCCGTTGATGAGCAGTGCGATTGCCCTACCTGCCGCAATTTCAGCAGAGCATATATCCGTCACCTGTTTAAAGCCAATGAACAGCTTGCGGGCAGACTTGCAGTCCAGCATAATCTTTACTTCTACAATACACTTACAGAGAAAATACGCGACGCTATTGATGAGGGACGTTTTGAACAGTTCCGTCAGAAGTATTCTGTACTTCTCGCAACAAGAATATAAGGTGATATAATGATAACAGCTATTTTTGACCTTGACGGCACAATTGCAGATACTATTGAGGATTTGGCAGATGCAGTAAATTACGGACTGCGAAAACTCGGCTGCCCCGAACACAATATTGAAAGCTACAAGCAATTTGTGGGAAACGGTGCAATGAAACTGTGTATACGTGCCTTGCCAGATGATAAAAAGGATATGGCAGAAAAGCTGCACGACCTTTTCCGCGAGTATTATGATATCCACTACCTCGACAAAACAAAGCTGTACGACGGTATCAGCGACGTTATCCACACACTTTCAGATAATGGTGTGCTTCTCGCAGTTGCCACAAATAAGCCTCAGGACGCTGCACGAAAAATCGTTGCAAAACTGCTACCTGATGTTAAATTTGTTAAAGTTCTCGGTGGCTGTGATGAACGCCCTAAAAAGCCTGATTCCGCTATAATTAACGAGATTCTCTGCGGACTTCCCGAAAATAATACCGTATATATGATAGGCGACAGCAATGTTGATATCCAGACGGCAAAAAACTGTGGAATAACTTCTATTGGCTGTATATGGGGATTCCGCGGCAGACAGGAGCTTGAATCAGTGGGTGCGGATTTCATAGCCGAAAAGGCAGAAGATATCACAAAAATTATTTTGAGGTAATAAATATGGTATACGATTCAGATTCATTTATCAGAAATATTATTGAACATTCCCAGAGAATTACGGCTATTATTGAAGCTACGGATTTCAGTAATCATTCGCTGAACCCGAATATTATCCTTATCCCGTCCCTGTGGAACAATGTAAACGACGCTCTTGTAGTGTGGGCTATGGACACAAAACCTGCCTATGAGGAGGAATGTCGTAAAATGGCTGAGATTATCCTCCGCAGAGCAGGAAAACTCAATGATGATGCAGAATCCTGTCTTGCTTCAATGAAAAGTCTCAGAACTGTTTACACTTCTGATTTTCCCGAAATGGAGTTCAATCAAAAGGATTGCATGGTATTTCTCAATGCCTATGACAATTTCATGTATATCTTTTACACATCATGTCCGAGAGTTCAGCGCACTCTTGACCATTTCGGCTCAGATTACAAGGAAATATGCTCCATGCGTGAAAATTTTCTGAAAAATATTTCAGGAGGTACACCTCAGCAGACAAGTGCACCTGTTATTGAGAAAACAGCCTTATCCCCTGCTGAACCGGAGCAGAATGATGACATAGCCGGACTTCTCCGACAGCTTATTGCTGAGACGAAAAAGACAAACGAACTGCTTACAAAATTAATCAATAAATAGGAGACACAAAATGGCAAATAAGAAAAAAAACAGTTCCCCTGCGGTATACACCGAAGATGAACTAAAAAAAGTTGAAGACCATATTGAAAAATATTATGGTAATATTGACAGCTATTATCATGAAAATGATACAGATGATATCTGCCTTAATATATACGTTATTCCACCTACACTCGAAAAGCGTTATATGACCCTTATTACAGCGGGTCTGGGAGCTCATAGAATGAACGTTCCCGAAGAAATTGCTCACAAAAAGCTTGACCGCTGTGAGCTTATTCTTACGCTTCCTGCTGGCTGGAATATACAGGGCGATGAACTTGAAGATTACTGGCCTCTTCATCTCTTAAAACTGCTTTCAAGGCTTCCCATAAATGAAAATAGCTGGATTGGTTGGGGACATTCCGTAGATTACGGCACCTCATTTGCAGACAATACTGAATTCTGCTCTGTGATGCTCGCTTCTCCTACAGGAAAAGAAGAAATGGACATATGCAAGCTTTCAGATGATGACGAGGTGAACTTTTATCGTGTAATTCCTCTTTTCAAAAGTGAACTTGAATTCAAGAACACATACGGTGCATCAGCACTTCTCCACGAACTTGGAGATATTTCAAAGCTTCCTGTTGATATCAGCCGCCGTCCCGTTATAAGCAAAGATTTCAGAAATATTGTAGATAAAGCGGAAGACCATATCTGCAAAATTATCGATAAAGAACTTGACATTCCTGAAATATGCGGTGTAAATCACATTGCAGCGTATCTGCGCTGGATAATTGAACACGACATGCTCAATGAAGAATTTATTGAATTCTTCACAGAAGAAATCAGCGATATCCGCAGCGGTAAGCTTGATATCCGCAAATTCATACTCAATTCACTTGGCGGAGAGCTTACAATGGATATGTTCAACGACGAGGGAATGGCATTTACTGATTATTACTATAACTTCTATCATGCCGACGATGAACCATGCTATCCAAGTGATGTTGACAATGTTGCTATGGATTATTTCGGCGAAGAAAAATATAACTGTGAGGAATTCGGCAATGAAGCATATATTTTCGTTCCATACAACGAAGAATATTACAAGGCTATGTGTGGATACATTGATAAAAATTACAAAGGATTTCTCGAGATTGAAGCAGACGACTGAGACGACCATTTATACAGGTGATAAAAATGAATCTGAATTATAAAATTTTTAAAGGCAACGACGTTTCTGAATTTGCTGATGCCGCACAAATAAGAAAAACTGTTTTTATGGACGAACAAAAATTTTCATATGACCTTGATGATGTTGATAAAACAGCACATCACGCTGTTATATATGATGACAATATCCCAATTGCTACAGGACGTTTTTTCTTTGACGAAAATAGTATGGCACATATCGGACGAATTGCAGTACTGAAAGAATACCGGCAATACGGAGTGGGACGATATCTCATGGAAATTCTCGAAAATTTTGCCGCAGAACAAGGAGCAGAATATATAACCCTTGGCGCACAGATACGTGCTTCGGGATTTTATGGCAAACTCGGCTACGTGGAATATGGCAATATATTTTACGACGAATACTGTGAGCACATCAACATGAAAAAAATACTCTGATAAAAATTGTTTTAGCGCATATTTTGACTTGACGTTCTGTTAATAATATGTTAAAATAAAGCTATAGTAAACTGAGGGAATTATTCCAAATTTTATGAGAGGAGTTTTACTATGTTAAAGAAATTTATTTCAGGAGCTATGTCAGCCGTTATGCTGGCTGCCTCCGTCGGAAGCAACGCAGTTCCGACTGCTACTGCTGCCGACAACCCCAACTATGCCGAGGCATTGCAGAAATCATTGTTCTTCTACGAGTGCCAGCAGGCAGGTCCTCTGCCCGAGTGGAACAGAGTTGAATGGCGTGAAGATTCAACTATGATTGATGAAATCAAGGGCGGCTGGTACGATGCAGGCGACCACGTAAAATTCAATCTTCCTATGGCATATTCCGCAAGTGTTCTCGCATGGGGTCTTTATCAGTATCCCGACGGTGTTGAAAGCTGCGGAGAAATGACAAACTATGTCAACAACCTTGAATTTGTAATGGACTACCTTGCTGCCTGTGATTTGGGAGATGAGGTAGTATATCAGGTTGGTAACGGAACTATTGACCATACTTGGTGGGGTCCTGTTGAACTTTATGAATATGCCATGGCAGACAGCGGTTCTTCATATACCGCAGCCCGCGCTATTCTCAAAAGCTCTGACGGATGTTCCGCTGTATTCGGAGAAATGGCAGCTGCTCTCGCTGCAGGCTACTGTGCTCTTGACGGAAAAATAGATGATGGAAAGAGAACAGATTATCTTGCACATGCTGAAAACATCTTCAAGCTTGCAGATGCATCAAAAAGTGATGCTGTATACAATGACAGTGACGCTTCCGGTTTCTATCGTTCAAGCCACTTCTACGATGAACTTTTCTATGCTGCAAACTGGCTTTATGTAGCAACAGGTGATGATGCATATCTTGACAAAGCTGAAAGCTATATTCCAAATCTTGGCAAGGAGCTTGGAACAGACGAACTTGCATATGGCTGGGGACACTGCTGGGACGATACTCTCCAAGGCGGATTGCTCCTCTATGCTATAAATACAAAGGATGATTTCTATATAAGCCGTGTTGAAAAACACGTAAAGAACTGGACATATAACGTAGAAGAACTTGACGGCGGTATGCGTTGGCTTACTACATGGGGCTGTGCAAGATACGCACAGACAGCTGCTTTCATCGCCGCTGTTGCCTGCGATACAATCCTTGCTGATAAGGATACTGCTGATTATGTGGATTTCTACGAAGACCAAATTAACTTTGTTCTTGGTGAAAACCCTGATAACCGCAGCTATGTTGTAGGTTTTGGCGAAAATTCACCTAAAAACGCTCACCACAGAACTGCTCATGGCTCATGGAAAAATGACCTTGCTATTCCTGATACAAACAGACATGTACTCTATGGTGCATTAGTCGGAGGTCCTAACCAGGACGGTTCCTACGAGGATGACCGCGGAAATTACATCAACAATGAGGTTGCAACTGACTATAATGCAGGATTTACAGCAATTCTTTGTAAGATGATAGACAAATACGGCGGCAAGTCCGACCCATCATTCCCCCAGACTGAAGCACATGACGGACCGGAGTTTTACGTTGAGTGTCTTTCTAAAGGTGCTGATGCAAGTGGTATGACAATCAGTTTCAAAATTACTAACCACTCAGCATGGCCTGCAAGAGTTCAGGATAATATCTCTATCAGATATTACATGGATTTAAGCGAGGTTATCAGTGCAGGATACAATCCCGAGGATGTAGTTGTACGCTGCGACCGTGACCAGTCCGCTATGTACGCTTCAAGCGGTGTTAAGAGTGCTGAAATTTCAAAGCCTATAAAGTATGACGGAAATATTTATTATGTTGAAGTAAATCTTCCTGACGGTCGCGCTGTACTTCCTATTTCTGAAGGCATGCAGCAGTGTGAAATTCTCCTTGCTCTTGTTATGCCTAACTATGCAAGCGGCTGGGATGCTGAAAACGACCCTTCAAATAAAGAAATTCTCAGCGGCAAAACAACAACAGGAGAAGACGGCTCCGTAAGAGGAATTGTAACAAAGTATGTTCCTGTATACATCAATGGTGAGCTTTACTACGGCGAAGAACCCGACGGCACATCTGCTGACGGAAATGCTTCACCTGAGCTTGAAAAGCCTGTTGTAACAACTCCAACACCTTCCAAACCTGCTGTAACTACAACAACTAAACCCACTACAACTACTCCAGATGTTACAGAAGACACTACACCTTCAAATCCAGGCGGAAACACAGATATTATTTACGGAGATGCAAACTGTGACGGAAAGGTAACAATTGCTGATTCCACAGCTATTCTCCAGTCTATCGGTAACAACGACAAATATGGACTTTCCGAGCAGGGTATGTTAAACGGTGATGTAGACGGCGAAAGTGGTATTACAGCATCAGATGCTATCACAATCAAGCAATATGACGCAAAACTTATATCATCTCTTCCATTAAGTGAATAAAAAACTATACCGCATAAAGCCTTTTGCTTTATGCGGTTTTTTCCGTTCCCCTATTGACAAGAGGAAATTTTTATGATATAATATGCAATATATTGCATATTAGGAGATGATTACAATAAATAACGCTGATGTATTTGAAATGATTGAGCATAAATATGCCCTTTTCGGCTTATTTTTTGCATTTCACAACCGCTTGCAGGCTACGGGGGATTCCTTTTACGAAGAAATTACCTGTAAACAGTTTTTCCTTATGGCGTGTATGAATTTATTTTCCGATGAACCGCCCACTATGAACGATTTAGCGAAAACTATGGGCTGCTCACGGCAGAATGTTAAACAGATAGTGAAAAGCCTTGAAAATAAGGGATTTTTGCAGATTTCCCGGAATGAAAATGACAAGAGGAAACAGCAGATTTTTATGACGGAAAAGGCATTTTCTATGGCTGAAAAATACCGTAAAAAAGAAACTGAATTTATGGATATGCTGTTCAGCGGAATTTCAGATGAAGAAATTGACAGCACATATTCGGTAATTTCAAAAATTGAAAATAATCTGAAATCATATGGAGGTAATAAAAATGAGTAAAACGGCAGTTATTTACAATTCACAGACAGGCTTTACAAAGCGTTATGCAGGTTGGATTAGTGAGGCACTTTCCTGCGAATGTTTCGAACTGAAAGCGGTAAAAAACAAGGATTTCAAAGATTACGACAGAATTATTTTCGGCGGCTGGGCTTGTGCAGGAAGTGTCAGCAAAATCAAATGGTTCAAGGGGAAAATGAAAAATTGGGAGAATAAAAAACTTGCGGTATTCTGCGTTGGCGGAAGTCCGAATGATAATCCCGAACTGGAAAAGGCTATGAAATCGTGGTTTACCGAGGAAGAACATAAGAATGTTGCAGTTTTTTATTGTCAGGGCGGCTTTGACTATGACAAAATGTCTTTAACGTCACGACTGATGATGAAAGCCTTTGTTTCGGCTCTGAAAGCAAAAAAAGACCAGTCAGAAGAAGAAAAGGTAATGGCGGAAATGATTTCAAAATCCTATGATATTTCAGACAAAAAATATATTCAGTCTATTCTGGAATGGGCTGAAAAATAGCGTTTATCTGTAATTTTTTCCATTTCTGTGTAATTTATTTGATATTTATATTACATAGCAATTACATCTTTGTTAAAATACAACATTTTATATTGACTTTATGGGATTAATATGCTATCATATACACAACAAATATAACTCACAGGAGGGAATTTATATGAAAAACAAATCAAAATTACTTATCCCCATACTTATAAGTTCACTTCTTTTTACAGGCTGTGGTGCAAACGAAAAAGCCTCTGTAAATGAAAGTATAAGATATGACAATGGGGCAGAGGAATATTACGAAACTCCACAAGAAAATTTTGAAGATGAGGAATTTGTTCAAAGCGAATCTGCGGAGATTTCGGGCGATTCTTCAAGCGGCGAGGAGAAACCTGTCAACACTTCAAAAATGGTAATCCGCAAGGAAATGCTCGTCTATTCCTGCAATATGACAGTTGACGTTCTCGACTTTGACACCGCTATAGATAATCTGAGAGAAAGCCTTGATACCTATGGCGCTTTTCCCGAACACGAAAACTATACCGACGGAAAATCCTCTGACAAGTGGGTTTATGACGATGTTAAAAGCTGGAAAACCTACAACGCTACTCTCCGTGTTCCAAGTGAGGATTATGATGAATTCTGCGATTATATTGCAAATCTCGGAGATTTAAGAAGTAAAAAAGCAAGCGTGGATAACCTTACAAGAGAATATAACGACTTATCCACAACTCTTGAAATCTATCAGGCTAAAGAGCAGAGATATATTGAATTACTGGCGGAAATTAATGATAAAGAAACTGCAATTGCCGTTGAAAATGAACTTACAAATATTCAGATTGAAATTTCAAAGCTGACAACTCGTATGAATGAAATTCAGACAGACGTTGCCTATTCCTACATTCATCTCACAATCAACGAAGTACGTGAATATGTAGAAGATGAGCCTGTTGAGGAAGAACCCGATACATTTTTTACACGTCTGAAAAAGACTGTTTCTTCATCGGCAAAGGGATTCCTCTCAGTAATGGAAAATTTGCTGTTTATTCTGATTTATCTACTCCCCCATTTAGTAATAATAGGAATATTCATATTTGGAATCACAGCATTGTCAAAGGCTATAAAAAAGAAAAGAATAGCGAAATATCCACAGAATTTCCCTGTAAATCAACAAATTCCGACTGTTAATACATCGCAGATATCCTCCGTCGATGAAAACAACCAAGAAAGCTCAGATAAATAATAAGTGATATGCAAAAATGCGGATTCAAACCAGAATCCGCATTTTGTGTATATTAATTATTTCCTATACGCTCAACCTTCATCAGATTGGTTGTACCAGATACACCGAGAGGCACACCAGCGGTTATTGCCACAAGGTCTCCGTCCTCAACGAGACGATGCTCCTCAGCAGCCTCAACAGCAGCGGCGAACAAATCGTCAGTACTATTCTTTTCGTCGATAATATAAGGTATTACGCCCCAGCTCATATTCATCTGACGGCAAACAACCTCGCTCATAGTGCAGCTTATAATAGGACAGCATGGACGATATTTTGAAATAAGTCTTGCTGTCTGTCCACCAAGTGATACGGTGATAATCGCACTTGCGTCAAGGTCGTGGGCTGTTGTAACTGTAGCATGCGCAATAGCCTCCGCGATATTCCCTTCAGGATTTGAACGGCGCTCAGCAAATCTGCCCTTATAATCAATGTGATTTTCAGTATTTTCCGCAATAAGAGCCATTGTCTTGACAGCCTCAACAGGATATGCGCCTGCGGCAGTTTCGCCCGAAAGCATAATTGCACTTGTGCCATCGTAAATAGCGTTTGCAACGTCTGTAATCTCCGCACGGGTAGGA
>CALGTV010000038.1 GCA_937902395.1 uncultured Ruminococcus sp. | reverse complement strand
TTATCTGTATAAAGTTCATTTTCATATGAATCATAAACTGTTGCATATATCCCGTCAAATTTAAGTTCGTCGCCTTTGTGGAAAAATGTATTTTCAAAATTACATTTTAATTCCATTTGCCAATCATGTTCATCGCTGTAACCAATCACATCTTCAACGGCCAGAACGTTTTGCGGCATATAAGCTGAAGTTCCTGCGCACAACGTAAGTGCTACTACCATTGCCGCAATTTTTTTAAGTTTGTTCATTTTTCTTTCCCTCCATATATTAAAAAGATAATACTCACCTCTTGAGGCGATATATTTATTATACATACAACATATTAAATTTGCAATAGCAAATTTAAAAAAACAGCAATTCAAAATTAAAATTCTTATAAAATATATAAAATTACATTTTTATATTTTATTAATTTGTTTGATATAGCAATTAAATAAAATCCCCAAAGCGTTATACTTCGGGGATATCGTCAATATAAAATTCCGTCAAAATGCTGCAATAACAGCAGTGTTACGCCGTCGTAGGTGTTTTCCTGTAAGATTTCGCTCTGTGTTTCCCAGCCCACATCGGCAGTTTCTTCAATAGCCTCGTTTACCACAGGCATATCGTCAATCGGGTGGGAATCCTCCTCGTATATCTCCTGCTCGATTACATGTCCTTCACGTACTATCTGATATACCCTGTCGCTGAGCTGAGGCTCTTGAAACATTTCCATAAGCATTTCTTCCCAATTCAACTCTTCCATAATCTCCATATTCCGCGCAGATTCTTCTTCGGTTTTAGGAAAGAACGTGAAATCATAATTTTTCTCTGCTATTATGTCCTTTAAAACCTGTATCTGCATCTCATCAACTACGTCATACCATTCTTCCCACACGAAATCATACATCTGATAAAATGCGGAAAGTCTCAATAACGGGTCATCACTTTGACTTAAAGCAAGCTGGCTGAGGAATTCCGCTTCGTTTTCTTTGTAATATCCCTTGTGATGTGTAAGCTCGTGAGCGTCAAGTATGGGCTGATACGCAGGGGACAGGTACTTGTTGTGAGTAGCCTCCATTGTAAAGGGATATGTATATCCGCCAATCCACATACGGTCCAGAATATCGGAGCATAAAGCAGGCTTTACAGAGGGATAAAATCCCCTCAGCCGCGGAAAATCATCGGATATTGAAAGCAAAGCCTCGGTAATAAGAGGCTGTGTTTCCTCTGCTGTAGGGAAATCCACTTTTCCGTCCTCGGCAATTTCAATTTCCTCTGCCGCCGCATTTGCGCCGTTTACCGTATATTCAAGCAGTGCGTAAATCTCGTCATAAGTGAAATCCTTTCGCTGTGTGTTTTCACCTCTGCCGAAAACCGTCCCTCTGAAAGGGATTAACCACATGGGCATATACAAAAACAGCACGCACATTAGCATCATCAGGAACGTCTTGAAATAGCCTCCGCAGAAACGGCGGTATTTCGGCTTTTTCCGCAGGAATATCAGCAATATTAGAAAAATCACGCTAAAAATTACCATTGCAATTCCAAGGTACATCATCATTTCGCCCAGTACAAAGGGCAGATATGCGGTTACATAACTTAATCCGTCGCATAAATATATGTAAAGATTATCAGCATACCAATCGCAGAAAGGAGTACAGAAGCTTGATAATGCAAGTATCACCGTAAGGCTGAAAATTGCCAGCAGAATACGCCAATATGCCGATTTTTTCTTCTTCACAGGAGCTTCCGCTGTATCTGAGGTCTGCTCTGTTTTTACTTCTTCTTTTATTTCCGTTTTCATAAATTGCCTCCTTTAAATTATTATCAGTATGTCGAAAAAATGATAAATCACACGAGATTGGGATTCTAAAGGGTGAAACCCTTTAGCAGAGTCAAGAGACAGCGTCTCTTGCAGGGTGTGGGACTGGTCCCACGCAGAGCGAAGCTCTGCAATTCGTTCAAGCGCTCTGCAAGGGGTGAATTTCCAAACAGTCCTGTGGACTGTTTGGAAAGAGGGGACGCTCTGCAAGAGAGAGCGTCCCTTGGAAAATAATTATAGTTTTTCTACAGTCTGATATAACACATTACTGCAATTATACCATATTTAATATAATTTGTCAATTCATAAAAAATTCCATTTTATTCTGTTTATTTCACACAATTGTGTTAATTAATTTTGATATTATTAACCAAAAATATTTATATTTATATTTTTCATTTTTTTAAATTTCTTGAAATCAGCTATTTTTTGGGAATTAAAGCATAAATCTTCTTGACAAATTTATGAAGTTTTGTTATAATGAGAAAAGTTATATCAGTAATATTATATTTTTGGAAATTGGTTAAATAAAGAAAAGAGGTAACTGTTATGATTAAAAAAAGATTAATCAAAAAGTTTGTTTCTGTTGCCGCGTCTGCTGTTATCGCCGTTTCAGCTGTACCGATATACAGAATTTCACCCGTCTTTGCCGCCGAATCCTTTGTTTCCATGAATGTTGACAATACTAAAATTGTCATTGACGAAAATCAGATTGAAACAAGCATTGTTCCCTATGAATTTGCGGAAAAAAATATTGGCACTTCCGTTTCCGAAAATATTATCAGCGGTGAAAAAATAGACTGCGAAATGCTTGACAGAGTTACAATAACTCTCGGAATCAGCGCAATATCTGGGCTTTCCGCCGACAGACTGCAAAATATAAATCTCTATGTCAACCACACCCTCAACGGTGCTGACTGCTCTGTACGAGACATTCTCCCTGCCAATATAGTGCAGATTTCAGATACGGAATACGAAATCTGCTATGATTTCATCACCTACGGCACGGATTTATCCTTTAAAACTGCCTATTTTTCAGGAATTGACAGCCTTGCTGTAACCCACTGCACCTATACTGCACACGGCTCTGACTATGTAAAGGCTCAGGCGAAAACTCCCGATGGCGAAAATCTCTTTGTAAGTATAAGAAACGATATCAACGAAAGGTACTTTTCTGAATGGCTGAAAAATATCACAATGTACATCAACAGCCTTAAAGATGTTACAGGATTCAGCCGCGGCACTATGTATTTGCTCTTTGATGACCCCGAATGCGGTACCGCCCATTCTGCCAACTATATGCTTGATACCAAAAAGGAAATTAACGGATTTACAGTATTCAGCATTTCCGCCGGCGATGAGCTTATTGATGTTATGAATACAAATGTCAACAGCATTACATGGTGCGTTATGCATGAGCTTTCCCATTCCTACGCTTGTCATACTGCAAATAATACCTTTGATACAAATTATAATTATCACGATGAAGTGCATACCAATGTAAGAGGTATAACAGCTATTCAGAACTGTCTGAATTTGCAGGATATACAAATTTACGACAACGGCGCATTCGGCACTTACAATACTATCTACTCTCAGAGAACTCCCGATGAAAACGACTTCCTTTTTTACATGGCAAAGAAAATGGTTCTTATCGGCGATAAATACGGCTGGAATAAGCTTCGTTTCTTTTTCAGCGCTGATACCGCTTCATCAGATTATGACCACAGCTATTCCTGTGAGACAAATCTGCAAGCCGCCGCTGTTTTAAAGGATTATCTCAACCTTGATGTTACTGTTACAAATCCCGAATATCTCAAATTTGTCAACGTTCTCCACAGACTTTATATGCTCTGTTGGGATCACCCCACATTTGATGCTGAATCCTTTAAGCAGTATATTTCCACCGAATACAACAACGGAAGTCCGGACGATAACAGCGGAAATGACCTTATACAGCGATTTATACGCTTTGATGTTGAAAGGCCCCTTGAGATTACAGCTCAGCCGAAAAATATGAAGGCTGAAATAGGTTCAACTGTTTCTGCGGCTGTCTCTGCTGTAGGACAGAATATAAACTATCAGTGGTTTATTTATGAGCCTGACAGCTCCGTGCCCGTTGCTGATACGCTCAACAGCCCCGAATTTTCCTATACTCTCACAGAGGAAAACAACGGCAGAAGAATCTATTGCGAGATTACTGACAAATACGGCAAAATGCTAAAAACAAAAACTGTTACTCTCGGTACTGATTCTGATATTATCGTTCAGCCCGACAATGTTTCGGGACGTATCGGCGATACTGTAAGCACCTCTGTAAAAGTAAACGGCTGTGGTCTGCGTTATCAGTGGTATGAGTGCAATGTTGGCTCGCGTTACTGGAGAAAAACCCGTATAAACGGCGATACTTATTCCTGCAAACTTACAAATAATGTATGCGGAAGAAAAATTCACTGCATTGTTACTGACGCTTTCGGAAAAAAATTAAAATCCAGAACTGTTACTATCGGCGCTTCACTTGAAATCACAAGGCAGCCTGCAAATATTTCTGCTCCTGTGGGAAAATCAGCAGGTACTTATATTATTGCTGAGGGTGAGGGTATTACTTACCGCTGGTTTTTCAGAGACAGCAATTCTATAACATGGACTGAATCCGAGTGTACATCGCCTTATTTCACTTGTATAATTCCCAATAATTCCTCCAGACAGCTTGCTTACTGCGAAATAACCGATATTTTCGGAACTAAAAAGCGAACAAATACCTTTATTATAACAGCAGAATAACGAGGTGCTCTATGGAAATGAAAAAAATCCATTCACTTTTTGTCGCATGCGCAGTTTTTACAGCTCTTTTTTCGCCTATTAATCGTGCTATTGCCGCTGATTCCGAAATTGGCGGCATTTGCGGCGATAATCTCCGCTGGACACTGGACGGCACGGGTACTCTTACAATAAGCGGAACCGGAAATATGACGGACTGGCAGACTGCTGATTATACTCCATGGGCGATTCATAGGGATTCCATAAACTCTGTCGTAATAGGGGAGGGTGTTTCTTCTGTGGGAAATGCCTCCTTTTCTTTCTGCGAAAATCTTTCGTCTGCTGCCATTCCCGATACTGTTACCTCATTGCCTGCGGAAACTTTTCTCGGTTGTTATGGGCTTTGCGAGGTTACTCTCCCTGATAGCCTTTTATCTTTGGGAGATTACGCATTTTCGGAATGTTCGGCTCTTTCGGAAATTATTCTCCCCCATAGTCTTGAATCTATAGGAGAAAGCTGTTTCGGATTCTGTGAGAGTCTTACGGATATAACAATACCCGAAAACACAAGAGATATAGGTATTTCCGCCTTTGATGGTACTCCTTGGCTTGACGCAAAACGTGAGGAATCCCCTTTTGTTACTGTGAACAATATCCTCATAGACGGTTTTTTCTGCGAAAATGATGTTATTATTCCCGCAGGTATTGAAATCATAGGGGACGGTGCATTTTACTATTCAGATACTATTACATCTGTTACAATTCCCGACAGCGTTGAAATCATTGGCAATTCCGCATTTTCCTGCTGTGAAAATCTTGCAGAAATAAATATCCCCGAAAGCGTAAAGAATATTGAAATGTATGCTTTTGAAAATACCCCTTGGCTAACAGCTGAAAAGGCTGAAAATCCTTTTGTTTCTGTAAATAATATCCTTATTGACGGCACAAGCTGTCAAGGCGATATTACAATTCCTCAGAATATAACTGCTATAGCTGACGGGGCTTTCAGCGGCTGTACGGGTATAACCTCTGCGGCGATTCCCGAGGGTGTGAAAAGTATCGGAAAATGGGTTTTCGCTTACTGTGAAAATCTTGCTTATGTGAATATTCCCGAAAGCGTTACATCTATTGATGATGTGGCTTTTTACGACTGTTCGGCGCTTACGTCAATTACTCTGCCTCAAAATATAAAAAGTATAGGCGCTGAGGCTTTTTATTCGTGCAGTCTTGTCTCTGCGGATATTCCCGACGCTGTTACTTCAATCGGAGAGGGAGCTTTTTACGGCTGTGAGGAGCTTACTTCTGTTTCCATGCCTGAGAAATTGCCTGAAATCGAAAACAGCCTTTTTTTCCGATGTGAAAGCCTGACGGATATTGAAATTCCTGAAACTGTGAAAAGTATTGGCGATATGTCTTTCAGCCGCTGTTCAAGTCTGGATTCCATAACACTTCCCGAAAGTGTTGAAAGCGTTGGAAATGAGGCTTTTTCCGAATGTGAGAAGCTTGAATCAGTTACTATTGAAAATCCTCTTTGCAAAATTTTCGGCTCTGATAAAACTATTCCCTCTACTGCTGTCATTTACTGCCCTAAAGGTGCGGCGGCGCAGGATTATATTGATTCTTTCAGCCGTGAATACAAAATAATCGGTGAGCCTGAATTTGTTGCAGGTGATGTAAACGAGGATTCTGTTGTGGATTCCTCGGACGCGTCGCTGATTCTTGTGGAATACAGCAGAGTGCAGACGGGTGGGGAAACTATAATGTCTGATATTCAAAAAAAATCAGCAGATATAAACGACGATAATATTATAGATTCCTCAGACGCTTCAAAGGTTCTGGAGTATTATTCGAAAATTTCTACGGGACATCTTTAACACCCCCTCTCACTAATAGTCTAAAACGAGCCTTTTTCCAACGGAAAAACATTGATTATTGAAAAATAATTTTTATTTTCTACTTTTTCACTAATTATAAACAGGCGAATTTGTGTATATAATATAAAATTTACTGTTATAAATTTATACATGAGTTGTGAATTCATTTTATTATTACAAATAAAAAAGAGAGTGATTTTTTTCCTTTTGATTGTCTGAAAATGTGAATTTCGTTCCGAAATTGTGGGCGGATAATATCCGTCTCTACACAAACAAACTTTTCACCGCTTATTGAGAGCGGTGAATTTTTTTACTCAATTCACAAATTCTTTTCTTAAAACAAACGTGAAAATATTGACAATCTTTTGAAATAATGTTAAAATACTATTTGTACCGTAGTATTAAAATATTATATAGCGTATAATTTAAGGAAAGAAGTGTTTTTTATGAAATTTAAAAAAATAGTTTCATTTGCTGCCTTACTGGCTGTTACTGCATCATTCGCCTGCGGCTGCGGCGAATCCGCTGAAATGGGCGGCGAGGTTGAAGTCTTTGAACTGAAAAAACAGCCTATCATTGACAGCGTAAGTACATCAGGCACTATTGAGGGCGTTTATACCGAAATCAGCAACAATCAGAATACTAAGGCTGTTAAGGTAAATGTCCGTGAGGGTGACTATGTGGAAAAAGGCGATATTCTCTTTGAATTCGATTCAGCTGAATTGAAAGAACAATATGATAAGCTTGCTTCACAGTACGAAATTGAGGACGATAAAATCAAGCATGAGCAGTCTGTAAACGAGGATAAGCTCAATTCCGCAAAACAGGAAAAACAGGCAATGCTCAGTCAGGCTCAGCGTAAAATCAACGAAGCTGAATCTCTCCGTGATGAAGCTTACAGTAATCGTGATAAATTACAGAATCAGTATGATTCCCTCTTTGACGAGAGAAATGTGCTTACAGAAAAAATGAACAATGCAAGTACTGATGAGGAATATGCTGAATTTTATACTAAGATTGAGGAAGCCTCTTTAAAGCTTACTCAGCTTGAAGCTGAACTCGCACAGATAAACGGCTCTCTTTCCTCTTACGACCATGCTGTAAATGATGCAAAGGACGCTTACAGCAACCTCGAAAGACAGTATAATGACGCTATTTCCGACGCTGAAAATCTTATTGATACAGAAAAATTTATTACTAATCCCGTTGAAAACGACAAGCTGAACGAACTGAAAAAACAAATGGAAAGCTGTACTATTACTGCTCCTGTTTCAGGAGTTGTCCTCTCACCTACGGTTGTTGAGGGTATGGTTCCCATGGGCGAAAGTCTTGTTACTATTGTTGATACTTCTGACCTTTTTGTTAAGACAAACGTTTCAGAAGCCGACATTTTCCTTATCAAAGAGGGTATGAATGCCAATATAAAAACAGTTGCAACTGATGACCTTGAAATCTCGGGAACTGTTACAAGAATTTCTAAGCTTTCACAGACTTCCGAAGCAGGAAGCGGCTATCCTATTGAAATTGATATTGATGATAAAATGGCAGGAGAAAATGTTTTCCTCGGCATGACTTCAAGAAATGAAATTATTATCGATAAAACAGATGATGTTCTTGCAGTTCCATATGACGCAATCATTGACGAGGCAGAGGGTAAAAGCTTTGTTATGGCAGCTATTCCCGACGGTGACAGCCATGTTGTTAAAAAAATTTATGTGGAAGTTGGCTTTGAATCCGACTATTACGTTGAAGTATCAGCTTCCGAACTGAGCGAGGGTATGTATCTTTTATCTTATCCTGAGGACTATTCAGAGGGAGATAAAGTAAACATACTTATTCAGTAAGGAGAGTAGACAATGTCAGAATCTGTTATTCGCATTGATAATGTGATAAAAAAATTCAATATAGGAACAGAAAATGAGCTGGAAATTCTACATAAAATATGCATTGATGTAAAATCCGGGGAATTTGTATCTATTGTTGGTTCATCAGGTGCGGGAAAATCCACGCTGATGAATATTATCGGACTCCTTGACAAGCCCACTGAGGGAAGATATACCCTCAATAATATAGATACAAGCAATCTCAAGGACGATAAATTGAGCGAAATCAGAAATTCAGAAATCGGCTTCGTTTTCCAGACCTTTAATCTTATACCGAGAATGTCGGCACTGAAAAATGTGGAATTGCCTATGATGTATAAGGGAATTCCGCAGAAAGAACGTACCGAAAAGGCAAAAAAACTTCTTGAAATGGTTGGTATGGGCGATAGAATGTCACATCAGCCCAATCAGCTTTCAGGCGGTCAGAAACAGCGTGTATCCATTGCAAGAGCTATGGCTAATGACCCTGCCATTATCCTTGCTGATGAGCCTACAGGCGCGCTGGATTCCGTTACAGGACGTATGATTATGGATATCTTCCACAAGCTTCATAAGGAAAACGGTAAGACTATCGTTCTTATCACGCACAACAATGAGCTTGCAAAGGAAACAGACAGAATTATTACTATCAGCGACGGATATATTGTTCCAAATAAGGAGGAAATGTAATATGACGTTTTTTGAATGTATCAAAATGGCATTTGCATCTATGAAAATGAATAAAATGCGTTCTTTCCTCACTATGCTTGGAATTATCATCGGTATTTCCTCGGTAATTACGATTTCTACCATTGGAAAATCCCTTGAAAAAACTGTAGGCGGAGTTATGAACAGCTTCGGATTAAATATTATCGATTTAGATGTTACTTACAGGGAATATGACAGGTATAATCCTGTTAGATTTACAAGAGATGACGGTATTACTGTTAAAATGCTGACTGATTTTATGGATAAAAATCCCGACAGAATTGAATTATCAGAAGCTGAGGCATATGCTACGGGAAAAGTGTTCAATGAAGATAACAAAAGCATTGATACGGAGGTAACAGGAATTTATCCCGGATTTATGAAAATTATCAATAAAAACATAATAAAAGGAAGAAATATCTCCTACAGAGACAATTCCGAAGTAAAAAGTACCGCTGTTGTTTCAGAAGCGTTTGAAAAGCAATACTGTGGTGATGAATCAATTATAGGTAAAACAATAAGTTTTTCCTGTGATAATCAGCCCGGAGTTATAGCTACCGTTGTAGGTGTATATAAAGACAAGAAGAACCTGCAAAAGTACGAAGAAGGTTTTACTGACATATCCACTAATATCTTTATCCCTTATCAGACAGTTTACAAGCTAAAAGGTGAAAATGAGCCGATATTTTCATGGATTGAAGTCAGATATAATCCCGATTGCGACCCGTATGAAACAGAAGCTATGCTCAAAAAATATTTTGACAAAATATATGAAAATAATAAAAACTTCCATGTAAGTACCTATAACTGGGCTGATGATGCAAAAATTATAACTGTTGCAATCAAGCTTCTTTCTATTGCGTTTTCCGTAATTGCCGCAATATCCCTTATTGTAGGCGGTGTGGGAGTTATGAATATCATGCTTGTAAGCGTTGTTGAGCGTACAAGTGAAATCGGTATACGCAAGGCTCTGGGTGCTAAAAATTCAGCTATAAAACGTCAGTTTATAACAGAAGCTGTTATAATATGCGTTACAGGCGGTATTATAGGTATTCTGTTCGGTCTGGGCGGAAGCTATGCAATCGGTGAAGCCGCTAAAGCATTCGCTAATAGTATGGCTGAAAATATCACTGAATCGCTGACAATTACAATTCAGCCTTCACTTACTGCTATTGTAATATCTGTTGTTTGTTCTGTATTGATTGGCGTGATTTTCGGTTCATCTCCTGCAAAACGTGCGGCTAAGATGAATCCTATTGACGCGCTGAGATATGAATAATTTAAAAAGGTATCAGGTTTTTCGCCTGATACCTTTTTTCATTGACTTTATCCTTTTTATATGCTATAATTTTAGTATCAAACAGGAAAGCGGTGTATACCATGATTAAAAAATTGCTTGAAAATTCTACCTGCGCTCAGTGCCGTATGTGCTGTATCTTCGACAGATATGATGTCTGGGAAACTCCGCTTTTTGACGAAATTACAATGAATCGCGTGAAATCTGCCGTCCCCGATGCTGAATTTGCGAAAAAAGGTAACGGCTATGTTCTTAATGTCGGAAAAATTACCGGCGAGGAGCTTTTCTCATGCCCTGCATTAGCGGAAAATGGCTGTATTCTCGGTGATAACAAGCCTTTTGACTGCCGTATATGGCCTTTCCGTATTATGTATTTCGACGGATGTCGCGTAATCGCCGTTTCATCTCTCTGCGAAAGTGTTCACGGTCAATCACATGATAAATTACGCGCTTTTCTCAAAGAGGGACTTGCTAAAGAGATTTTCGCATATGCCGATAAATTTCCCGAGGCTGTTCACGAATATTATGATAATTACTCCATACTTTTGTATGAAAACGAAATCGCCAAATAGTACGATTAGTATATAATAATCCCTAACATGAAAGGAGTGTGAACCGGTGAAAGTTGGTGTTTCTACTGCCTGCCTTTTCCCGAAACCTGTGGAGGAAAGCCTCTATGAACTTGCTGTAAATGGCGTTGGCTGTGCTGAAATTTTCCTGAATACCCACTCAGAACTGAAAAAAAGCTTTGCTCACAATATGGCAAAGCTTCTACAGAGATTTGAAATGAGCTGTCCTTCGGTTCACCCTTTTACCTGCGAAATTGAACCTCTTATGTTCTTTTCCGAGTATGAACGGCGAATGAATGATATCCTCGAATATTACAAGCTTTATTTTCAGTTTATGAATATCGTAGGTGCTGATATCTTCGTCTTTCACGGCGGAAAGGCTGACAAGGGCAAAGAATTTTACTGTGAAAGATACTCCAGACTTTACCGTCTCGGTAAGGAATTCGGCGTTACCGTTGCTGTGGAAAATGTCACCCGATGTCAAAGTCGTTCATCTGCGTTTATCCGCGATATATCGTCGATTTTGGGCAGTGAATTTGCCTTTGTTCTCGATACAAAACAGGCTATCCGCGCCGGTGAAACTCCCTTTGCATTTCTCGACGCGGCAGGTAAAAGTGTTGTTCACGTTCATATAAGTGATTCAGGAGAACTGGGAGACTGCCTCCCTATTGGTAAGGGAAATTTCCGATTCAAACCCTTTTTTGAAAAGCTTAACACTCTGAATCCCGATGCAAGCGTTATTCTTGAACTCTACCGCAGCGGTTTTGGCAGTATTTCTGATTTGATTTCAAGCTATAATATACTGAATAAAATGACGCAGCAATACAACAACTGAAAGGAGTACATCAGTGATTTGTCCATATTGTAACTTTCCAGATTCAAAAGTTATAGATTCCAGACCTAAAAATGACCGTATAAAACGCCGCCGCGAATGTATAAAATGCGGTGCAAGATTTACAACCTTTGAAATTATGGAAAAGCCTATGCTTATGGTTGAAAAAAGAAGCGGCAGCTATGAAGCTTTTGACCGCAATAAGCTTATACAGGGCATTTTCAGCGCTATAAAAAAGCGTCCTGTCAGCATTGACGATGTGGAAAAAATCGCTGATTATATAGAAAATCACTACGCAAATCAGCTGAAATCCATTGCTCCTTCAAAAGAAATCGGCGAACTTGTTATGGAACAGCTACGACTTATTGACCCCATTGCTTATATCCGTTTTGCCTCGGTATATGAGGATTTCACCGATGTTGAAAGCTTTATCGCGGCGATTGGCTCCCTTGAGAAATCAACTGACTGACAGCTTTGTTCCGTCACCGTTGTCGCTGTACACAAGGGAGGCAATGGCGGTATCATCGCAGACAAGCAATTCCGCGAACATCTGATTGTCAGAGGGGCTGTAATTCTTCACCTCGTAAACATAAAGCTTGCCTGATTCCCCTGCATATTCACGCAAAGGCATACCCTGTTTATCCTGCAAAGCCGCATACTGCTCATACTCCTCGGAGAAATCCGAGGGGATTGTTATATCCTTTGATGAAATTTCTTCCACTTCCCAGCCGTGAAGTGCGAAATAATCGGCTCTTTTGTCTGCTGTTGATGCATCTACAGGGGGATTATCCGGAATTTTCTGCTCACCCTTGAAATCGGGGTCCATTAAAATATATCCGCACATAACTGTACCTGCTATTACAGCTATTGAAATTATTTTTTTTGACATACTTTTACCTCCGTGTTTTCATTCTATTAATAGTATGTGCTGAAAATGTTAATTTATACCATTTACTAATAATTTGTATGGCTGACGCCCACATTTATAAGGAGGAACTATGCCACAGATTCGACTTGATAAATATATTTCTGAACGCACTGACTATTCACGAAGTCAGATAAAATCCCTTGCCGCCGCTGGAAAAATCAACGTAAACGGCGAGGTTGTCAAAAAATCTGACGCTAAAATTGATTCTGATTCAGCAGAGGTTACAGTCTGCGGAAGCGCCGTTTCAGCTTCAAAATTCCGCTATATCCTGCTGAATAAGCCTGACGGATATGTAAGCTCTACCACTGATGACGACGGTATAAGCGTTATGAAGCTTATTCCCCCAGAAATGCGGAAAAAGGGACTTTTCCCCGCAGGCAGACTTGACAAGGATTCTCTCGGCGCATTGCTTATTACCGATGACGGCGAGCTTGCTCATCGATTGCTTTCGCCTAAAAGTCATGTGCCGAAAATTTATATTGTGAAACTTGCCAGAAGTTTTGAAAGTAAATATGTTGACATATTTGCGCAAGGTATTACACTTTCCAATGGCGAAAAGTGCTTGCCGGCTAAGGTGAAAGCTGTTGAAAACTGCGATAAACTGGCTTTTATAGAACTTAATGAGGGAAAATATCATCAGGTTAAGCGAATGTTTGCCGCTGTTGAAAACCATGTTGAAAAGTTGATGAGATTAACCGTGGGAGGTCTGATTTTACCCGAAAATTTGGGGTTTGGACAGTGTATGGAATTATTGCACAAAGATGTTGAAAACTTATTCAGCCCACCCGATTTATGCGATTTTTCTCCCGATTTCGTTGGCTATTTTTCGGCATTTCTGCTAAACAACTAATTGTAAGTTTGGCAATTTAGTATCTTGAAATTTTTCTTAAAAAGTGGTATTATATTATTATAGCTGATATTGTGCTGAAATAAAAAATGGTATCGGTATAAAGAAAAATTGAACTGGAGGACAGGAATAAATGGCAGGCTTAACACTTAAAAATATTTATAAGAAATACCCCGGCGGTGTTGTTGCTGTTACAGACGTCAACTTAGAGATCAGAGATAAGGAGTTTATCGTTCTCGTTGGACCTTCCGGATGCGGTAAGTCCACAACTCTCCGTATGATCGCAGGTCTTGAGGAAATCTCAGAAGGTGAGCTGTACATCGGCGACCGTCTTGTAAATGATATCGCTCCTAAGGACAGAGATATTGCGATGGTTTTCCAGAACTACGCTCTCTATCCTCATATGACTGTATTCGATAACATGGCTTTCGGACTTAAGCTCCGTAAGGTTCCAAAGGATGAAATTGAGAGAAAGGTAAACGAGGCTGCTAAGATCCTCGACCTTACACACCTCCTCGACAGAAAGCCTAAGGCTATGTCCGGTGGTCAGCGTCAGAGAGTTGCTCTCGGTCGTTGTATCGTTCGTTCACCTAAGGTATTCCTTCTCGACGAGCCTCTCTCAAACCTCGATGCTAAGCTCCGTGCTCAGATGAGAACCGAGATTTCTAAGATTCACAAGAAGCTTGGTACTACATTTATCTACGTAACTCATGACCAGACTGAGGCTATGACAATGGGTGACAGAATCGTTTGTATGAAGGACGGTTTTGTTCAGCAGGTTGATACTCCTCAGAACCTCTATGAGAACCCCGTAAACAAGTTCGTTGCAGGATTCCTCGGATCTCCTCAGATGAACTTTATCGATGCTGTTCTCAAGGAAGAGTATGGTCAGTTTATCGTTGAGTTTGGCTCAAAGGATACAAGAATGTCAACAGGCAGAAGATACCAGATTATCGTTCCTGAGTCTAAGGTAAACGATGTTCTTCCCAACTACGTTGGCAGAGAAATTACTCTTGGTATTCGTCCTGAGTCTATTCATGATGAAGAAATGTATCTCTCAAATGCAACTACAGGCGTTATTGACGCTTACGTTGAAATCACCGAAATGATGGGTGCTGAGACTTATCTCTACCTCACTTGCGAGGGCAACAGCCTTACAGCAAGAGTTAGCCCCAGAACTACTGCTAAGTCCGGTGATGATATCAGAGTTGCTATCGATCCTAACAGAATCCACATATTTGATAAGGAAACAGAGAGAGCTATTGTAAACTGATATATTCACTTTTCATATTTATCCTTTCTTTCTACTGTTTGTGTTTAACACATCAGGCAAGGAACCGCAGTTTACTGCGGTTTTTTTGCTATTATAACTATTTATAAGGAGTTCGCTATGACTGAAATAAGAAAATATCTTGAAAATCACAAAGAAGAAATGATTGAATTTCTTGCTGAACTCATTTCAATCAGAAGTGTTCAGGAAGATGCTGTGGAAAATTGCCCATTCGGCAGAAATTCCGCAAAAGCTCTTGAAATTATGCTGAATAAATGCGCTGAATATGGTTTTTCTGTGGAAAATGTTGAAAACTATGCAGGCTCCGCTGATTTCAATAATCTCGAACCTGCCCTTGCTATTCTTTCACATCTCGACGTTGTCCCTGAGGGTATCGGCTGGAGCAGCGACCCTTACGTTTTAAAGCGCGAGAACGGCATTTTAACGGGCAGAGGAACTATTGACGATAAGGGACCTGCTGTTGCATCTTTGTTTGCTCTGAGGGCGCTCAGAGAGCTTAATATCCCCCTTAAAAAAGGTGTGCGCCTCGTTTTCGGTACAAATGAGGAAAACGGCAGTGATGATATTGAGCAGTATTCAAAAAAATTTCCTCTGCCGCCTATGGTTTTCACTCCTGACGGTGAATATCCGGTTATAAACGGCGAAAAGGGTATGCTGAGAATCTATTTTTCCGCTGAGCTTGGTGAAAAAATGGAGATAGAAGCAGGGGAGGTCATCAATGCTGTGCCCATGTCCTGCTCTGTGAAATCAGCCTCATCCGCAATGTTTTACGAGGGAAAATCTGCTCATGCTTCAACTCCCGAAAAAGGAGAAAACGCAATTACAAAATTCCTTGCAAACTACAGCGGAAGCTCTGCTGCTCTCAACAGCCTTAAACAAATCTTTCAACACGGCGATGTTGAGGGAAGTGCAATTTTTGGCGAAAATTCGGAAGATTTCACCTGTGTAATCTCATTGTTGAAAACTGTTGAAAAGTCTGAAAAGACATATATCGAGGGTGGAATCGATGTGCGTTTCCCCTTTGGCAGAACCAAGGATGAAGTTAGCGGAATTATCTGCGGCAAACTTGAAAGCGCAGGTATCACTATTGATTCCCTCATTGGCGTAAATCCCCATTATACCGACGAAAACAGCGATTTTGTACAGTCCTTGCTCCGCGTATATGAGCGCGTGACAGGCGAAAACGGACGCTGTATAACTATCGGCGGCGGCACATACGTCCACGATATCGAGGGCGGTGTGGCTTTCGGTGCTGAATACGAGGGCGGAAGCGGTAATATGCACGGTCCTGACGAATTTATCACTGAGGAAAGCCTGCTGCTCAATGCAGAAATTATGGCTGAGGCAATAAAAGAAATCTGCGGTTAATACGAATTGTATAAAATTAAATCCCCTCTGATTCTGAATTATCAGATTCCGAGGGGATTTTTCATTATTGTTTTGAATTATCAGCCCAAATCGACTGACTTTTCAACATTTGCGCAACAAGGTGTTGAAAACTCTTATCTGTCACGCTTTTCAACTGTTACAGCTGTAGTTGTTGAATCGTCTCTTTTTGTCGATGTTACGTCAGTTTCACGCTCGCCGTCAAGACCGTCAACAATATCGTTTGCCGCATCGCCTGCGCCGTCAATTACATCCTCTGCTGCGGATTCTGCACCGTCAATTGCGTCGTGTGCAAAATCTTCAACGTCATTATCATCTCTGTCATCATCGTAAGCACTGCCGTCAGCATGATTTCCGTAGTCGTATTCTTCAAAATGTCCACTTTCAGAGGACATATCATCTCTTCCCTCGCCGCATCCTGTGAGAAGCATAGGCAGGGTTAAAAAAAGTGCTGTAGTTGATAAAAATTTTTTCATACAAAATCAAGTCCTTTTTCTGATGTTATTGCGGAGAGTTTTCCACAATACATTTTTATTGTTTCCACCCTTTCCCCGATTATCCAACAAGTTTTCAAGATTTTTGACATCGTAGAATTGGGATTTTACGTTACTTTTCCACACTCTCCACAGAGTTTTCAACAATTGCAATGAATTTCAACGGCTGTTTCAACACTGTGTTGAAAATTCCTTGACAGTTTCTGTGGAAAAAAATTGCACTTTCTTGCTTTTTCGACATGTGTCACTATTATTTTACACGGCATATCATATTTACGAGGTGATTTTTTGTGCTTCGTGAAATTATACTATCAGTTATTATAAGTATTGATATATTTCTTGCCGCCGCCGCATATCGTTCATGCGGAATTAAAATTCCTGTTTCCTCTGCTGTTGTAATTAATGCAATCGGAGCGTTTTTCCTTGGGTTATCCCTTGTTTTTTCGCGTCTTATGGGTAATATTGTTCCCGAAAAGCTATGCGAAATATGCGGTTTTATAATTCTCACTTCAATGGGAATTATAACCATTTTTAAAAGTCTTATACGCAATCTTGTACGCCGACTCTCTGAGCGCGGTGAGCTTTCTCTGCCTACGGGAAACAGCGGAATTGTGGTAAAACTTTATCTTGATGATACAGCTGCCGACTTTGACAGCTCAAAAATTCTTTCTCCAAAAGAGGCGGCAGCACTGGCAATTGCGGCATCTCTTGATTCAATTTCAATCGGACTTGGTGTTGGATATGAAATAAATCCCGCAATATCGGCATTTTTTGCCTTTATTGCGGGTGCTCTTGCTATATTTTTCGGCAGTCTTGCAGGACGGAAAATATCCAGTCTCAACTGCGATTTTTCATGGGTTGGCGGCGCGGCACTAATAATTTTCGGTATATGGGAATTTATTAAATAACACCGTTTCCGCCTGTTGAAACGCTTGCATAATGTGCAAGTACCATACTTGCGTCAGAGGAATCAATAACTCCGTCGTTGTTTACATCTGCGGCATCTTTCTGATTTGGCAAAAATATTGTTGGTCTGCCTGTAGATAATGCCGCATATTCCGCAAGAATACTGCTTGCATCGGACGAATCTACAACATTGTTTTCATCTACATCTCCCTTTGGTAATTCTATTTCCTTAAATTCAGCAATAACTACCTGCGGCATTTTTTCTTCGCTAATGTTTAATTTAAAAGGTTCATAAAAAACTTCTTCTCCCATTTTTGATTCAAGTTCCAAAGTATACTGACCTGCTGGAATATTATGCACTAAATCTCCTTCTTCAAAATAATCTTCGGGAGTTTCAACAATAACCTCGTATACATTTCCGCCATAGCCCTCTGTTTTAAAACGAGTACTATACTCTCTTTCAGCATAATATTTTATTCTTATTTCAGATGACATTTTTCTTGAGTTTTTTTCAACATAGAACTCAACATTTCCGGATTTATCAGGCATAGCAACAGTCACACACGCACCGCTTACAATTGTTAGAAATGCCGCAGTACTCTCAGTTGCTTTTCTAAGCCTGAATTCATTTCCGTCGTGTATTATTATACCATTCTCATGAACCTGATAATTTTTCCAATCTTCATTGGGAAACAATTCTGTAATATGCATTTTGCATTTTACATACTCTGTTTTTTTACTCTGATATTTTGGATAAAATTCCATTTTTCCTGATGTATTGCAATCAAGAATTTTTGTTATTCCAACTCTTAACTCGCTTGTATCTTTTTTTGGAGCAATAACACGAAGATTTCCAAACATATCATTGTTATCAAAAAACTTCTTAGCGCCGTCTGAACCCATTTGATAATATCCTCTGCCGTTGTAACTGCTCCATTTTTTATCTACAAATATACCGATTTTATTCGCAGGAATGGTAAAAGCTGTAGTTTCATCAGAGGGATAAGCAAATACACGATAAATATTATACCATGGGTGACCAAACATATCGCTGTCCGGTCTTATATAGTTCATAGTAACTTTATTATCAGCAGAATAATCATGAAGTTCACACACCGTTGATGTTGGTATACCTGTATCAAACTCGTACATAGCTTCTGCAATGTAGCGCGGTTTATACGGTGAAATAAGGTCTTCAAAATATTTTTCAGATATAGACCATTGCCCTCCTTCTTCTATACCTGATGAATTGGACATTATAAATTTATCATAATAGTCATCGTAAAATCTTCCAACTTCAATTCCTGCAGAGTTTTTCATTGAAATTTCGTAATTATTCAGTTTATTACCGTTTTCGTCAAAAAAAATAAACCTGGCAGAATTACCATATTTAAGAAAAACTTCTTTCTGTACAGGCGTTTTATATGTTTCAAATGCACTTGTTTGACATATAGGATTTACTGCAATAATAGCCGCTACTGCAACGGAAAAAACTGCTGAAATAATTTTTTTAATCATATTTCCTCCTTGAAAAAGGGACACGTTTTTCGTGTCCCTTTATTGTTAAATTTTATACACCACAATCTCAGGCGGATTGAATAATCTCAATTTGCCCAATCCTGCGGATACAAGCAGCTTTTTCCCCGATATATCGTAAATTCCCTTGGAATATTTCGGGAAAAATTTTCGTTCGGGGGAAAGTATGCCGACTCCGAAAATCCGCACAACTCCGCCGTGAATATGTCCGCTGAATGTGTAATCTGCACCCCATTCCGCATATACCTCGGCAAATAGAGGATTATGAGCAAGGAGAAGTACTTTTTCTTTCGGACATTCTCCCATAAGCTCTTTCATCTCCGATATGGTGAAATCATCGAGATTTTTGTAGCTGTTGTCTTTTTTATACACAGTATAACGCGGCATAACTCCGCAGATATAAAATCTCCTGCCTTTGATTTCCGCGTATTCACCGCTGTTTATAAGCATTTTTGCATTGGTATGCTCAACGGCATCGAGAAATTCACACTGATTATCATTAATAAAGCTCTGCTCATGATTACCCATGCACATATACACAGGAGATATGGCACAAAGCCTTTTCAGAAGCTCCTCAGAGGGCTTGAAATCCGTTTCTGTACGTGATACAAAATCCCCTGTTATCAGTATTATATCAGGCTTTTCACGCTCTGCAACAGCTGATATCCGCTTGTTGAAATCAGGATTATTTCGCTTGTGGCAATCTGAAATGTGGAGAATTTTCACATCACCGCCGAAATCTTTACGTCGTGTAACAAGAAAAATCCTGCTTTCAATGATTGAATAAATAGCGGCGATGAACATTATAATCAATGCCAAAAGTATAAATTTCATTTACAGCTTTTTATTCCTCATCTTCGGTATCGTCAGGGTCAGCCTCAATGATTACCTCGTTTTTCTCCTCCTCGGCAGCCTCAGCCTCTGCTGCTCTTATCTGCTCCTCGGTAAGCTGTTCAACCTTTTCGGTTTCAACGGAATCATCACGTTCAGTACGTGTAAATGCCACAACCTTTGCACCCTCGCCGACTCTCATAACACGTACACCCTTGGCAATTCTGCCCATGATTCGCACATCTTCGGCGTGAATACGGATAATTACACCGTCACTGGAAACGAGAATTACATCGTCTGTATCGTCAACTATTTTGATTCCGCAGACATGACCGCGGATATCATCAACCTTGTAGTTTGTAAGACCGTATCCGCCTCTGTTCTGAATTCTGTAGCTGTCTATCTCAGTACGTTTTCCGTAGCCGTTTTCGGTAACTGTAAGCAGCGAAGCACCCTCGCGCACTCTTGCCATTCCTACAACGTAATCGCCCTCACGAAGCTTTATAGCCTTTACGCCGTGAGCTGAACGTGACAACGCTCTGCCCTTTTCTTCCTCGATACGTATAGCCATACCGTTGCGTGTAGCCACGAAAATCTGCTCATTTCCATTTGTCATGCGGCAGCCTGCAATTTCATCGCCATCATCAAGACCGATTGCGATAAGTCCGTTTTTGCGGACATTCTTGTAGAGTGAAAGATTTGTACGCTTGATTTTACCGTTTTTCGTAACGATTGTGATAAATCTGTCGTCACCGAAATCGGCAGTCTTAATCATAGCCGTTACCTTTTCATTTTCGGTAAGAGGCAACAGATTTATAAGATTGAAGCCTCGTGAAGCCTTTGAACCGTCGGGAATCTCGTAGCATTTCAGCTTGTACATAATACCCTTGTTGGTGATAAAGAGGATATTATCATGAGTTCCGCAGATGAACATTTCCTCTACGAAGTCCTCCTCGCGCTGTTTCATGCCTGTTATACCGCGTCCGCCGCGCTTCTGAGTCTTATACTCTGCAACTGGCATACGCTTGATATAACCGTTATTTGTGAGAGTTACAACGCAATCCTCAACGGGAATTAAATCCTCGATATCAACTTCACCGCTTACAGATTCAATATCTGTACGGCGATTGTCGTTGAATTTCTTGCGGATAGCATTGAGATCCTCCATAATAATCTCATAAACACGGCTTATATTTGCAAGAATATCTTCAAGATCGGTTATCTTTGTCAGCAAGCCGTATAATTCGTCAGTTATCTTCTGACGCTCCAGACCTGTGAGAGCACCGAGACGCATCTGAACAATAGCCTCTGCCTGATCCTCAGAAAGTCCCATTTGATGTTCAAGAATATGAATATTTGACATATCATACTGTGCGCGGTCAAGAAGTGCGCTCATATCAACATCCTTGAAACGCTCAATCATGCGCTCCTTAGCTTCGGGGATAGTCTTGCTGCTGCGGAGAATAGCCACAACCTCGTCGATATAATCAGCGGCAAGAATGAAGCCCTGCAACAGATGCGCTCTTTCAAGTGCCTTTCGGAGGTCATAACGTGTGCGTCGCTGGATAACATCAACCTGAAAATCGAGATAATGGCTGAGCATCTCTTTCAGTGTAAGCACCTTAGGCTCGCCATTTACGAGGGCAAGCATAATAATGCCCACTGTATCCTGTAACTTTGTCAGGGCGAAAAGCTTATTCAGCACGATTTCAGGTATAGCGTCCTTTTTCAGCTCAATAACGATACGCATACCGTCCTTATCGGATTCGTCACGGAGGAAATATATACCCTCCAAACGCTTATCCTTGCAGAGCTGACTGATATTTTTCAATATCAGAGTTTTATTGACCATATATGGTATTTCGTCAACTATGATGCAGTTTCTGCCGTTTATTTCCTCAAAGTGAGTACGGCTGCGGAGAATAATCTTTCCGCGTCCTGTACCGTAAGCGGCACGAATTCCTGCTTTACCCATAACAATACCGCCTGTTGGGAAATCAGGTCCCTTGATGTGCTCCATAAGCTGATCGAGAGTACAATCAGGATCGTCAATGAGAAGCTGTAAAGCGTCTACAACCTCGCCTAAATTGTGGGGAGGAATATTTGTAGCCATACCAACAGCGATACCTGTAGAACCATTTACAAGCAGATTCGGGAATCTTGAAGGAAGCACAACAGGCTCTTTAAGACGGTCGTCATAGTTAGGCATATAATCAACAGTTTCCTTGTTGATGTCCTGTAACATTTCAAGAGTAAGCTTTGCCATTTTAGCCTCGGTATAACGGTAGGCAGCCGCCTTATCGCCGTCGATAGAACCGAAGTTACCGTGACCGTCAACAAGAGGGTAACGAAGGGAGAAATCCTGAGCAAGTCTTACAAGAGCGTCGTATACAGATGCGTCACCGTGTGGGTGATATCTACCCAGAACAGCACCGACGGTATCAGCACATTTTCTGTATGCCTTATCGGGAGTAAGTCCGTTTTCGTGGAGCGTATAGAGAATACGTCTGTGAACGGGCTTTAAACCGTCCCTTACATCAGGCAGGGCTCTTGAAACAATAACCGACATTGCGTATTGCAGCATGGAATTTTCCATTTCGTCCACAAGGTCGGAATGTATAATTTTTGAATTATCGTTATATAACACGCTGAACCTCCTTGTTATTATTCAGATTTTTTCAACGTTTTTAAATGCGGGCGGATAATATCCGCCCCTACAGATTTATTTTGCAATACTGCGCATTATTTCCAATTCTTTTTGGGAAAAATCCTTTTTGGGAATTATATAATAAACCGTTTTTCCGTATGCAATAATAAACAACTTATCTTCTTCGATTATAGACAGATTATTGTCAATAGAAATAATCGACGGTTCGGGAATTTCATCAGAATACTCGTCATTTTCACTTTCTTCGCTGCTTTTTTCCTGAACTATTTCAGAAACTATGGCAATTTCGATTTCCTTTTCCTTTACAGTAAGGCGATATACTGGAGAATTTCCCTCGTCAATAAAGCTTTGAACTATACTATCTCTAAGCTTTTTCGGCTTGAACCATTCCATAATAGCAAAGGCTAAGCAAGCCGCTGACATCAGAAATGCCAGTAATTCAAGTTTATCGCTCTTAAAAAAATCCATGATGATTCCGCATACAAAAATTGCCGAAATCAACAGAAATATCATTATTTTTATTGACATATCAGAATAAACGTATTTTTTCTGATACGCTTTTACACCGTTTCGGAGGATTTCAGGTGTATGGCTGAATTCCTTTACAAGCTTTATATTTTCTTCCATAATCTGCCCTTTATATATCGAGGTTCTGGACGAATTTCGCATTTTCTTCAATGAATTTTCTTCTTGGCTCAACCTTGTCACCCATAAGAATTGAGAATGTCTCGTCAGCCTTTAAAGCGTCCTCCATACCGATTTTAACTATAGTACGGCGCTCAGGGTCCATAGTTGTCTCCCAGAGCTGTTCGGGGTCCATTTCACCAAGACCTTTGTAACGCTGAACATCAACCTTATGCTTACCCTCCTCGGAAAGCTCAGCAATGAAAGCGTCACGTTCCTCATCAGAGAAAGCGTATCTCTCCTTTTTGCCTCGCCATACCTTGAAAAGCGGCGGTTGTGCGATATATACATTACCGTTTGAAATAAGGGGGCGCATATAGCGGAAGAAGAATGTCAGAAGCAGAGTTCTGATATGCATACCGTCAACGTCGGCATCCGCCATAATGATAACTTTGCCGTAACGGAGCTTTTCAATATCGAAATCCTCGCCGATACCTGTGCCAAGAGCCGTTACAACAGGAGAAAGCTTGTCGTTGCCGTAAATCTTGTCAATACGTGCCTTTTCTACGTTGAGCATTTTTCCCCAGAGAGAGAGAATTGCCTGATATTTTCTGTCACGTCCCTGCTTTGCAGAACCGCCCGCAGAATCTCCCTCTACGATGTAAATTTCAGTATATCTTGCATCACGCTCGGAGCAATCTGCAAGCTTTTCAGGCATTGAAGCGTTTCCGAATGCGTTTTTCTTACGCTCTGCATCCCTTGCACGCTTTGCGGCTTCACGAGCTTTCAGGGCTGAAAGTGCCTTATCGAAAATAACCTTTGCAACATCGGGGTTTTCTTCAAGGTAATTCATCAGCTTTTCCTGTACAAGCTTTTCGATAAATGGCTTGACTTCGGGATTTCCCAGTCTTCCCTTTGTCTGTCCCTCAAATTCACACTCGGTAAGCTTTACAGAAATAATTGCTGTTAGTCCCTCACGGACATCGTCACCGCTAAGCTTCTCCTTATCTTTGAGAAGTCCCATTTTCTTGCCGTAGTCATTGATAACTCTCTGAATTGAATTTTTAAAAGCTGTTTCATGATATCCACCGTCTTTTGTGTGGATATTATTTGCAAATGAGAGGATAATCTCATTGTAGCTGTCGTTGTATTGGAGGGCAATCTCCGCAAAGGAATCACCCTGCATACCCGAAACGTATATAACTTCATTGCTGAGAGGAACATGACCTCTTGTTTCGTGGATATGCTCCACAAACTGACGGATACCGCCCTCATAGTGAAGTGTTTCGGATTTAGTTTCGTTTTCATCTCTCAAATCTGAGAAAGTAATTTTTATGCCTGCGTTAAGGAATGCCTGCTCACGAAGTCTTTTCAGCAGGATATTGTAGTCATATACCGTTTGTTCAAAGATTTCAGCATCAGCCTTGAACATAACGCTTGTACCTGTTTCGGTGGTCTTTTCGATAGCTTTAAGCTGTTCGTCATAGTGACCGCGCTCAAAACGCTGGAACCACACATTTTCGCCGTCCTTGACGGTAAGCTCCAGCCACTCTGAAAGGGCATTAACAACAGACGCACCAACACCGTGGAGACCTCCTGATACCTTATATCCGCCGCCGCCGAATTTTCCGCCTGCGTGGAGAATGGTATAAACAACGGTAGCCGCTGAAATTCCTTCCTTTGGGTGAATACCAACGGGGATACCACGTCCGTTATCAGATACCCTGATAATATCATCGGGAAGTATATCAACCTTTATTTCGGTGCAGTAGCCTGCAAGTGCTTCATCAATAGAGTTATCCACAATTTCGTATACAAGGTGGTGCAAACCGCTTGGACCTGTTGAACCGATGTACATTCCCGGTCTTTTTCTTACAGCTTCAAGTCCTTCCAGAATTTGTATGTCATTCTCGTCGTAATTATTATTCTGATGACTCATGAGTACCTCCCGGTTTTTTTAATTAAGAATTCAGAATTAATAATTATTCTCTGAATTCTTTTGACGGACTGCCAGAGGCAGCCCCTACAAAATCTTATTGTATTTGTGTTATGCGGCAACTTACTATTTTTCAAAACAGAAAAATAAAATAACGTCGCCATAAAAATTCATAATTCTTAATTCATAATTCTTAATTGAATTACGCATTACGCATTAACTATACCCTCCGCCGCTTTCAAGGCGCTTTTTCAGCGTACTTGCCGCAAGCTGTGAGAGATATACACGCTTTTTTGTGATAATATATGTTTTCGGCAGTTCATATGTGGCTAAAAACAGCCGTTTTTCTTTCTGAGCTTTATCAAGC
Source organism: uncultured Ruminococcus sp. (assembly GCA_937902395.1). Lineage (GTDB taxonomy): Bacteria > Bacillota > Clostridia > Oscillospirales > Ruminococcaceae > Ruminococcus. Next base: position 46,468 of record CALGTV010000038.1, on the reverse strand, counting down.
AGTGTTTTTGTACAGCTTGTTACTGTTGTATTGTCCATATCGAATATGCCGATGATTTCACGGACATCTACGGAATAATTATTGCCGATATGGAGATAAATAGTTTTATTCATCTGCTTTTTCCTCTGTGAGCCTGCCGCCGTTGATACGCAGGATTTTTCCCTTTATATCGGGAAGAAGAGCGCTTTCATTTGGCGTTGTGATAAATACCTGCATATCCTTGATAATATCAAAAATAAAACGCTGACGATTTTCGTCAAGCTCTCCCATAACATCGTCAAGAAATATTACGGGAGCTTCCTTGCTCCGCTTCATAAAAATTTCAGCCTGAGCAAGCTTTATAACAAGCGCCGCCGATTTTATCTGCCCCTGTGAGCCGTACTCTTTGGCGCTTATACCGTTAATTTTTATAATAAGCTCATCGCGGTTTACTCCCGAATGAGTTATACCTGTGCGGATATCATATTCTGCGGATTCACGGAGCTTTCTGTAATATTTTTCAAAAGCCGCCTCGCCGCAGGGCTCGCTAAAATCCTCCGGCTTGTAGACATTTGACCTGTATTCAAGTTCAAGCTTTTCACTTCCGCCCGAAATGGCGTAATATAATTCTCCGCAAATTTCATTTATTTTTTTTACATATCCGTCACGCATATAGGATATCAGCGCACCCTCGTGAGCCGCCTGTTTATCCCATATTTCAAGAATTGACGAATCTGAGCTGCCCTGCATAATTGACTTCAGCAGAGCATTGCGCTGATTCATTACAGCATTATTTTTTGTTATATGAGCCACAAAGACAGGATTCAGCTGAGAAGCCGCCATATCTATAAAATTTCGCCGCTTTTCAGGCGCGCCTTTTATAATCTCCACATCATCGGGGATAAAGGCAATGCATTTAAAAACGTCGAAAAGATTCCGCGTACCTTTCTGCTTTACACCGTTAATTGTTATATTTTTCGTTATATTTGCACCCTTTGTCATTTCAAAGGTGATTTTCTGCTCACGGACTATGTCTCTGATTTTCATTTCAGAGGTAAATCTGCTTTTGTCAAGGGCAATGTAATCCCTTTCCTTAGAGCCGCGGAAGCTTTTACATCCGGACATAACCCACAGCGCTTCAAGGAGATTTGTTTTTCCCTGCGCATTTGCGCCGACTATAATATTATAGCAGGAATCGGGAACAAAAGAGATATCTGACAAATTTCTGAAACCGTCGATGTCTACGCGAGTTATCAGCACACAGTTACCTCATCGCCGCCGATAATTTTAACAGTATCTCCAGGGCGGATTTTTTTTCCGCGCATAGTGCAGACCTCGCCGTTTACGAGAACCTGACCGTCCTGTATGAGCATTTTTGCCTCTCCTCCTGAACCTACCATCGAGGCAAATTTCAAGAGAGCGTCAAGCTTTATAAATTCTGTTGTTATTTTAATTTCAGGCATTTTTATACCTCGCTTTAACGTTATCATTGTAGGAACAGGTTGTGCTATATTCCTACATAAAAATGAATTTCAATAAAATCAATTTTTCAATTGAATAGGCATAACAAGGAAAATATAGCTTTCTCCCATAGGTGGAAGAAGCTCAATAACTTTCATTGCGCCGTTCAGACGAATTCTCACCTTATCGCCCTCAGCAGCCTTGAGTGCTTCAAGCATAAGTCTGTTATTGAAACCAATAGTAACAGCTTCTCCAGAAATATCGGCAGAAATTGCATCGTTTACCTTTCCGATAGCTGTCTTACAGTTGATTTTCATAACGCCTCCGCCGATTTCACAACGGATAGGACTTTTATTTTTTTCATCTACGATAAGTGAACATCTTTCCAGACAAGCTGTGAAGTCCTTTTTATTGACAAATACCTCTGTTTTGTAGCTGTTTGGAATACTCATTTTGTAATTGTGGAAAGCACCCTCTAAAAGTCGGGATATTACATAGAATTTATTTATTCTGAAAATAATATGTCTGTCATTAACGCTGATAAAGCAATTTTCAGCGCAATCCTCACGAATAAGAGTTGAAACTTCCTGCAATGCTTTTTTTGGAACAACAAAATTAAACTTTTCGCTGTTTGCAATTGATTCATTTCTGATAGCAAGACGGAAACCGTCAATAGCTACCATTGTGAAGCTTTCGCCCTCAATGTCAAAGAGCTCACCTGTGAAAATTGGCTTATTCTCATTCTGAGAAACAGCATATCCTGTCATATTTATCATAGAACGGAGGATATTCTGCGGAACTTCAAAGCTTCTGTTTGCATCAACTACAGGCAAATCGGGATATTCTTCAGCTGACATAGCAGAGAATGTACAATCTGAAGCTTCCGACGTGATATTAATAATGTTATTTTCATCAATTGTGAAAACTACTTCTTCTCCAGCCATTTTCTTTGTAAATTCATTGAAAAGTCTTGTATTTACAACAAATTCACCGTTGTCAGTTGTATCAGCATCAATTGCCGTTCTTATACCCATTTCAAGATTGTATGCTGTAAGCTCAACACAACCGGGTGTAATTTTAACTTTTATTCCCTCAAGAGCCTGTATTGTTGATTTTTGAGGTACAGCTCTTGAAACGTTGCTGATAGCTTCACTTAATTCGTTTTTCTTGCATATGAATTTCATTTATATAAAAGCCTCCTGTTAAGCTTCATTTAAGTTGTTGTTTAAGCCAACATCAAACAACAGTATGTTTTCAAAAATATGATAAGATAAGACAGACTAAAATTAAAGTAAGTTAAGGTAAAATAAGTATAATAAATTTAGTAGTAGTAGTAGGGGGTGTTGAAAAGTCAGTATGTCTTTTATTTATCGATATACAGCCGAAAGCTCGTCCACAACCGACTGTTGTGAAATTGTTTGATATGTTGGATTTTTATTTTTTACCATTTTTCATTGTTTACAGCGTTGAGAGTTGTGGAGTTGAAGTTGATGAAAAGTGGAAAATTCTGTGGAATCTTGGATTTTTGTTATTTTATTTTATATTTTTCCTGACAGTCTGTGAAATGTTGAAAAGTTCATCACGTTGAAAATACTGAAAGCCATATTTTCAACATGTAAATTTTACCGCCTGATATTGCGAAATGGAAATGAGTTTTGTTTTCAACTGAGTTTTAAACACTCTGTTGAAAACTTGGTTGAAAGTTTGTTTACCAACATTTTCAACTGTAAAAACTGTGTGGGAAAAATGTTTATTTCCTGATTAATTAACCCTTGCTCTTATCGCGGATATTCTTGATAATATCATTAACAAGATTATTAAGGTTTGAATCTTTCTGAATTGCCGCAACTACGCTATTTACAGAATAAACAATTGTAGAGTGGTCACGGCCGCCAAATTCTGTACCGATTGAAGCAAGAGGCATATCTGTAATCTCGCGGACAACATAAATGGCTACTTTACGTGCAATTGAAATCTGCTGTGAACGCTTGTTTGAACGGAGGTCATCGGGAGATACGCCGTAAACTGTTGATACTTCGTTAATGATTTTTTCAACAGTAATCGGAATAGGCTGTTCATCAGTGAGAACATCGCGGATAACGCTCTGAGCCATGGAAATTGTAATAGGACTTCCAGCAAAATGATTCAGCGCTTTAAGTCGGAGAACAGCTCCCTCAAGCTGACGGATGTTGGATTTCAGGCGATTTGCCATGAATTCTGAAACCTCAGCAGGCATTTTAAGTTCAAGAAGTTCGCTTTTTCTTGTGATAATTGCAAGTCTTGTTTCAAAATCAGGTGCGGAAATATCTGCAATAAGTCCGCCCTCGAAACGTGTTCTCAGTCTTGCTTCAAGGGTAATAAGCTCCTTAGGCGGTTTATCAGAGGTAATAACAATCTGCTTACCCTCCTGATGAAGCTTATAGAATGTATGGAAAAATTCCTCCTGCATACGCTCTTTTCCTGCAAAGAATTGAATATCGTCGATGAGAAGCATATCTGCATTTCTGTATTTTTCATGGAAATCCGAAATCTGATTTTTCTGGATAGCAGCAATAAGGTCGTTTCCGAAAGTTTCGCTGGTAATATAGACGATATTGTATTCAGGTCGTGTAATCCTCACTTCATTTGCAATAGCTGTGATAAGGTGAGTTTTTCCCATACCTGACGGACCGTAGATAAATAATGGATTATAGCCTGAAACGTCGCTTTCACCGCAATTTTTTGCAACAGATTTACTGCAGGCAAGAGCAAAGCTGTTTGAAGGTCCTTCAATAAATGTATCGAAAGTGTAGTCATAATTTGCAAATTTATAGGACTGTTCAAGCTCAGCGTTCTTTTTTTCAAGTTCTTCCTCAGTAGGAATGGGAGCTGTGGGTTCGCTGTCAGTTGAATTTACGTTTATTATAATATTTACATTAAGTCCCAGCATTTCAGAGAAAGCTTCTTTAAGGGTTTCAGCATATTTATTCATAACAATATCTTTCTGAAATCCTGTAAGAACACTGAAAATGGCATTTTCGCCGTCAAAGCTAACGGGTGTCATGGTATTAAGCCATGTTTTTATGGCAACATCGGGCATTTTTTCATGTTCAAGACAATAACTCTTGACGCTATCGAATAATTCTGTAAATGAATTCATTTTTAACCTCCATTGATTGAAATTAATACTAATCTCATATGATTTTTTTCGATAAATGTGGATTAGTGTAAAGGAACATACCGCTTCGTTGGCGGAAATTTTGCAAAATAACGATACTCTCCTATAATAATATAATAACATTATAGCACACTCCTGTTGAAAAAGCAAGGGATAAAAATAAAAAAAAGAGAGAAAAAAAGAAAGATTTCCACATCTCTTTTGACACATTGTTGAAAAGACTGTTGAATCAACGACGCTTTGTTGAAAAAATGGTGGTATTGGCTTGCAGAAACGATAAAAAAGCTGTTGAAATTCAAAATTTCGACACAAACCCGACAGGTTTTCAACATAGTTTTTCAACTTTTCAACAGCTGTCAGTAGTTTTCAGTGTGGAAAACCTACTGTTGATGTACCTGTTGATTAGTGTGGAAAAGTCAAAAATCAGTTTTGTTTTGAAAAGTTTGATTGCTCAAATCAGCTTTATGTGAAAGAATCTCTCATGATTTTTTTATATAAGGGATTCAAATAAAGGAATCTCTAAAAATGTGCTAAAAAGGAAGTGGTACATGTGTTGAAATTTATCAAAATTCATCATTTTCAAAAAAAAATTCAAAAACCTCTTGACATATTTGCGCTTTTGAAGTATAATTCTAAAGTGTAATATGTAAATAAGGGCAAACTGCTCTTTTATAGTACAAATCGAGAGGAGGATTCCATAATGAAAAGAACATATCAGCCTAAGAAGCTCCACAGAAAGAAGGAGCACGGCTTCATGAAGAGAATGGCTACTAAGAACGGCAGAAAGGTTTTAGCTCGTAGAAGATCTAAGGGCAGAGCTAGATTAACTCACTGACGACGCTGACCACAAAAATACGTTTTTGTGGTCTTTTTTATTAGGGGCTTACGGGAGGTTGTTATGCTTTATACCGTTATCATGAGGGAAAATAAAGAATTCCTCACGTTGTATAAAAAAGGCAGATATATCACTTCAAAATATTCTGTGATATACATAAAACCGAATAATCGCCCGTATAACCGCTTTGGAATTACAGCAGGAAAAAAAATCGGTAACGCTGTTGCTCGTAACCGCGCAAAGCGTCTTATTCGTCTTGCATATCGAAATTCAGAGGTTAAACTGCCTGTAGGTATTGACATTGTCATTGTGGCAAGAAGCGGAATTCTTGGTATAAAATCTGACGAATACTGCGGATATTTTGATAAATACGGCGTTATGGAAATAAATAAGGCTATGAAAAAGCTGGTAAATCATTAGTAAATTATGAAATTTGTTGTAATTGCATTGATAAAATTCTATCAGAAGTGTATTTCGCCACTTTTTCCGCCTAAATGCAAGTATTATCCTACATGCAGCTGTTATGCTCTCACTGCTGTAAAAAAATTTGGTGCTGTGAGAGGTTCGGCTCTGGCTGTATGGAGAATCCTGCGATGCAATCCGTGGTCACTTGGCGGTATTGACTATGTCCCTGAAAAGTTCACTTTTAAAGTGAAAAAAATTGATTATTCCAAGCTTCACAGTGAAGCTGACACAGCAGAAGAAAAGAACGGTACGGAGGATAGCTCCGAAGATGTACTGATATAGGAGAATTGAAATTGAACGCACTTTATGATCTTATTGGTATCCCTCTTGGATATCTTATGAGCGGAATTTATAAGCTCATACCTAATTATGCTATTGCTATTATTGTGTTTACTCTTGTAACAAAGATTTTACTCTTCCCAATGAATTATAAAACTCAGAAGAGTGCTGCAAGAATGCAGCTTCTCCAGCCTAAACTTCAGAAGCTGCAGAAAAGCTTTTCAAATAATCCAACACGTTTGCAGGAGGAACAGCAGAAGCTTTATCAGGAGGAGGGACTCAACCCTATGGGTTCATGTCTCCCTGGTTTTATCCAGATGTTTCTGCTTTTCGGCGTCATTGACGTTGTATATAAGCCTATAACTCATATCCTTCATATATCCAAGCCTGTAAGAAAGGCTGCTATTGAAAAAGCTTCCGAGCTTGCTGTACAGTTCAAGGATGTAAACGGCGGTAATCCTATTCAGTCAAATAACCTGAGAAATGAGCTTCTCACAATGGAGGCTCTTGATAAGCATTCTGCTGATTTTTCAAGTATCGGCGAGAATTTCAGACAAGTTGTAACTGAGTTTACAGAGAATTTCACTATTTTCGGTGCAAATCTTGGTAAAGTTCCTACACTTAAACCAGACGAATGGAACTTTGAGGCTGTTGTTCTCTGTGCTATTCCTTTCCTTGCAGGTCTTGCACAGTTGCTCACAAGTTTTTATTCAATGTATCACCAGAAAAAGACTAATCCTACTGCTCAGGCAGGCGGCGGATGTATGACAGCTATGATGCTTCTTTCTCCTCTTATGTCAATCTGGTTTGCTTTTGAACTCCCAGCAGGTATCGGTTTCTATTGGATTTGGTCAGCTCTTTTCTCTTTCCTTGTAACTTTTGGTCTTAATCTATACTTCACACATGACAAAGTTGTGGCTATTAATGAAAAGGAAAAGGAAAAAGCACGTATCTACGCTGAAAAGCACCCGGAAAAGAAAACTTTTATGCAGAGAATGTTAGAGCAGCAGGCTGCTCTTGAAGCTCAAAACGGAGGAACAGGCAATTCATCACATGAAAAGCTTTCACGTTCAGAGCAGAATAAAATAAATCGTGATGCCATAAAAGACGCAAGACGCAGAATGGCTGACAAATATGGCGATTTATATGATGATTCAAATGATAATGAAGATTAATTTTAAGGAGGTATTGAAATGACAGAGATGTTTACCGCGAAAACCGTAGAAGAAGCTAAGGCTATGGCGGTTAAGAAATTCGGAAAAAAAGAAAGCGAAATTAAATTTGAAGTAATCAGCGAAGGTAAAAAAGGATTTTTAGGACTTGGTGCTGTTGATGCAAAGATTAAGGCTACTTGCGCTGATGAGGTAAAAAAGCCCGAGGCTAAGGCTGCCGCACCTGCAAAGCCCGTTGAAGCTCCTAAAGTTGTAGAAGCACCTGCGCCTGTGAAAACACCTGAAATTGTAGAAGTTCCCGAGGCTGTTGTTGAAGAAGAGCCTGTTGTTGTTCCCGACGAAGTTGTTGAAACTGCTCCTGTAGTTGAAGCAGCTCCCGTTGAAGAGCCTGTTGCTGAGGAAAAAGCTCCTGAAACTAAGGAAGATGATATGGAATTCTCTCTTGATGATTTTACTCTCATCGAGGACGAGGCTCTTATGAATCCTAAGGTTAAAATTGCAAGAGATTACATCATCAGCATTTTTAAGGCTATGGATATCGATGCAAACTTTGTTGTATACCAGAACGAAACAGGTGCTGTTATCAATATTGAAAGTGATAACAATGGTACAATCATTGGCAGACGCGGAGAAACTCTCGATTCTCTCCAGTACCTCTGTTCAATTATTGCTAACAAAGGCGATAAGGATTATTTCCGCATCACAATTGATTGTCTCGGATACAGAAGCAAGAGAAAGGAAACTCTTGAACAGCTTGCCGCTAAGGTTGCAAAGTCTGTAATCAGAACGGGTCGTTCACAGCAGCTTGAGCCTATGAATCCTTATGAAAGACGCGTTATTCACTCTGCTGTTGCAAATATTGAGGGCGTTGCTTCACGTTCTGTTGGTGAGGAGCCTTACAGAAAGATTATTATTTCTTCTACAAATCCCAGAAATAACCGCAATAACGGCAGAGGCAGAGGTCCTCGCCGTGATGACAGACGCGGCAGACAGGGCGGACGTGACCGCCGTCGTGAGAATTTCGAGGCAAAGGCAATTGACCTTTCAACATCTTTTGAAAAGGATTACAAAAAGCCAAAGCCAGAGGATTCCATGGAAGGCGGACTTTACGGAAAAATTGAATTTTAATTAAGAAAAGGGCTGTTGCAGGTTGACTTGTGACAGCCCTTTATGGAGAAAATTATGTCTACTATTGCTGCTATTTCAACTCCCAATGCAGTTGGGGGAATCGCTGTAATTCGTATTTCCGGCGAAAATGCCCTTTCTGTTGCAAAGGAGATTTTTACTCCTTTCGGAGATAAAAATATTGATAATATGGCTGGGTATACCTGTGCATATGGTATTGCTCATGACAATGGACAGCGGATTGATGACTGTATACTTACAGTTTTTCGAGCTCCTCACAGCTATACAGGTGAGGATACCGTGGAGATTTCCTGTCACGGCGGACTTTTTGTTTCAAGGAAAATTCTTCGTGCCGCCTTAAAAAATGGCGCTGTTACTGCGGATGCGGGCGAGTTTACAAAACGTGCATTTCTCAACGGTAAGCTTGATTTAACGCAGGCAGAAGCGGTTATGGATGTTATTTCCGCTAAGGGTGAATTGGAGTTGAAAATGGCTGAAAATCTTCGTGAGGGAGCTGTTTTCAAGGCTGCTAAAAAGTGTTCCAATCGCCTTTTGAAGCTTCTCAGCGGACTTGCGGCATGGACTGATTATCCCGATGAGGATATTCCCGAAGTCGAACCTGAGGCTATTTTATCGGAGCTTGAAGTTGTGCGCAATGATTTATCAGTTCTTACCGCCGATTACGACCGTGGAAGAATTGTCCGCGAGGGTGTTTCTACTGCCATTGTTGGCAGGCCAAATGTCGGAAAATCTACGCTTTTTAATTGTCTCAGTGGCTGTGAAAGAAGTATTGTTACAGATATTGCAGGCACAACCCGTGACGTTGTTGAGGAATCTGTGCGTTTGGGTGATATAACACTATGTCTTTCTGATACAGCAGGAATCCGTGAGACAGATGATATTATCGAGGGAATCGGTGTGGGTATTGCATGGAAAACAGTTGATTCCTCTGAGCTTGTGCTGGCTGTATTTGACGGTAGCTGTCCATTGACTGCGGACGATTTTGAATTGATTAATAAAATTAAACATAAAAAATGCATTGCTGTTATCAATAAATCCGACGAAAAATTGGTTATCGATGAACAATGCTTGAAAGAATATTTTTTACATATTGTATATATTTCCGCTAAGGAAAATCAGGGAATCAATGACCTTGAAAATGCCGTCAAGAGTATTTTTGAGATTAATTCTGATAGTTTCTCATCAGTAACCGCCGCAAATGAAAGACAGAAGTTATGCATTGAAAAAGCGGTAGAATCTGTTGGAAACGCTATAGATGCAATTAATTTCGGCGAAATGCTTGACGCTGTAAATGTTTTAGTTGATGAGGCGGAGCAGAATTTATTGGAGCTTACAGGAGAACGGATTACTGATGCAGTTGTCGATGAGGTTTTCTCTCGATTCTGTGTAGGAAAGTAAGAATGTTTCACGTGGAACATTTAAAGAGGTAGTTTTATGTCATATAAAATGGGTGAATTTGATGTTATAGTTGTGGGCGGTGGTCACGCAGGTGTTGAAGCGGCTCTTGCCTCCGCGCGACTTGGTGTAAAAACTGCAATGTTTACAATTTCCCTTGACCAGATCGCAAATATGCCCTGTAATCCGTCAATTGGCGGCACAGCAAAAGGACATCTTGTAAGGGAAATCGATGCTCTCGGCGGTGAAATGGGCAAGGCTGCGGATAAATGCTTTATTCAGAGCCGTATGCTTAATCGCGGAAAAGGCCCTGCGGTGCACAGTTTGAGAGTACAAGCGGACAGAGTTCTGTATCATAATTATATGAAACAGGTCTGCGAAAATCAGGAAAATCTTTTTGTGAAACAGGGTGAAGTATCAGAGATTTTGACCGAAAATGGCTGTATAAAGGGTGTTGTTACATCTCTTGGGGCCGAATACTCCGCAAAATGTGTTATTATTGCAACAGGAACTTATCTTAAAGGCAAGATTCATATCGGCGAATCTTCATATGAAAGTGGTCCTGATGCCGCATTGCCAAGCATTGGTCTTTCTCAAAGCTTGATTGATAATGGAATTGAATTGCGACGTTTCAAAACAGGTACGCCCTGTCGTGTTCACAGAAGAAGCATCGATTTTTCAGTAATGGAGAAGCAGGATGGTGACGAGGAGATTATTCCACTATCTTTTGAAACTCCTGTTGAAAACTTAAAGAATCAGGTTAGCTGTTATGTTACCTATACAAATAGTAATACCCATGAAGTAATACTTTCTAATCTTGACAGGTCACCATTATATAGTGGTAGAATTGAGGGTGTAGGACCTCGATACTGTCCGTCAATCGAGGACAAAATTGTGAGATTCTCTGACAAGCCAAGACATCAGCTTTTTGTTGAACCAATGGGATTATCAACAGACGAGTTTTATTTACAGGGAATGTCATCATCATTGCCCGAAGATGTACAGCTTGCATTTTTACGTACAATTAAGGGATTGGAAAATATAGAGATTATGCGACCTGCATATGCTATCGAGTATGATTGTTGTGACCCATTACAGTTATTGCCGACACTTGAATTTAAAAAATTACGTGGATTGTATGGTGCTGGTCAATTCAATGGAAGTTCAGGATATGAGGAGGCTGCTGCACAAGGACTTGTTGCAGGTGTAAATGCCGCAATGTCAATTCTCGGCAGAGAGCCTATGATTTTAGAGAGGTCAGGCTCTTATATCGGAACTCTTGTTGATGACCTTGTTACAAAAGGATGCTCTGATCCATACCGTATGATGACCTCGCGAAGTGAATATCGTTTAATTTTACGACAGGATAATGCTGATCAGCGATTAATTCCTATAGGTTACAAAATAGGTCTTGTATCTCAGGAAAGACTTGATAAGTTACATGAAAAAATAAGACTTACAGATCAGGAAATTCAACGTGTTTCACGTGAAACAATTAAGCCAACAGATGAGTTAAATTCAATGCTTGAGGAAAAAGGAACTGCTCAAATTAAAAATGGTTGTAAAATCATTGATTTGATTCGTCGTCCTCAGTTAAAATATAACGATCTTGCTGCTTTTGATATAAATCGTCCAAAGCTTCCATGTGATGTATGTGAACAAGTAGAATTGCAGATTAAGTATAAGGGATATATTGAGAAGCAGTTGGCTCAAATTGAACAAGCTCAAAAGCTTGAAAAGAAGTTGCTGCCTGAAAACACGGATTATAGCCAAATTCACGGATTAAGACTTGAAGCCGCAGAGAAGCTTAATAAGGTAAAACCAGTATCGATTGGTCAGGCATCCAGAATATCTGGTGTTTCTCCTGCTGATGTGTCAATGCTTATCGTATGGCTGAAAAAGGAACAGGGGTGAATGTATGCTGCCAAATTTTGAATTATGTTGCTCTGAATTTGATAAATACGCTCTGGAGTTGACTAAGGAAAAATACGATAAATTTGATAAGTATGCCGACTTTCTTGTAAAATATAATGAAAATGTAAATCTTACTGCAATAACTGAACCGAAAGAAATCTTAATAAAACATTTTATAGATAGTTGCTTAATTCTCAAATATGTCGATATACCGAATAATTCGTCGATTATTGATGTTGGAACTGGGGCAGGCTTTCCTTCCGTACCGCTTAAAATTATGCGTCCTGATATAAACCTTACGCTTCTTGATAGTCTTGCAAAAAGAATTACTTTTCTTCATCAACTTTCTGACATAATAGAGATTGATGTTGAATGTATTCACGGTCGAGCAGAAGATATTGCAAAAATGCCTGAATACAGAGAAAAATTTGATTTTTCATGTGCCAGAGCTGTTGCAAATCTTTCTGTTCTTTCTGAGTATTGCATTCCGTTCGTGAAAGTTGGAGGCAGTTTTATATCCATGAAAGGACCAAATGAGCATCCTTCCGATTCAAATAATGCTATTGAACTTCTTGGTGGTAACATTGGAGCAGTTCACAGTTATTCACTTGAAAATGATGCAAGAATAATTGTCGAAATTAAAAAAATATCGCATACACCGACAAAGTATCCCAGAAATAGCAGTCAAATTAAGAAAAAAAGTCTTTAATAATATATAATTTCATCGTAAATTCCGTTGATTTGTCGAAAATTAGCGGAATTTTTTTATAGATTTTATTTCCCATATATGATAAAATTACTTTAGCACCTTAAAGGTGTAAATAAAGAAATGTGAGGACAATAAAATGGCAGGTATCGTTAATTTATCAATGGAGACAGAGCAGAAAAAAATTGTTGATGTAGAGATTGGAAAGATTTTTTTCAACTCTACGCATCGAAAAGTGGATTTTAGTCAGAATGATGTTGCAACTCTTGCACAATCATATTCTGAAAATTGTGGTATTCAGCCTCTTTCTGTAAAAAAAATTGGTACAAATTTTGAGCTGATTACAGGAGAAAAACAATATTTTGCTGCTAAAATGTGTGAAATGCAGTCAATTCCATGTGTAGTGTACGAAATAAACGACAGGGATTCTGCAATTGATGCTTTAGTTGAACATATTCGTAACCATAACTTATCATTTTTTGAAGAAGCGTGTGCTATTGAAAATCTTTTGAAGGATTATGGTTTTACTCAGGAGGAAGCTGCTGCAAAGCTCGGAAAGGCACAAAGTACAATCGCTAATAAGCTTAGACTTCTTCGGCTAAGCGAATCGGAAAGAGACATAATTATAAAAAATAACCTTACAGAGCGTCATGCACGTGCACTGCTTCGTTTTGGTAGTGTTGAGGATAGAATTTTTGTTCTTAACAAAGTTATTGACAACAACTTAAATGTGGAAAAAACAGAGATATTTATTGAAAACTACATTGGAAAGCGAAAAAATGGACAACTCATTCAAAATAAAACTCAGAGGATACAAAATATTTCTATGTTTTTATCTACAATTAATAAAGCTGTTGAATCTATGCGAACGTCAGGAATTAAAGCAGAAACCAAAAAACTTCAAGGGGAGGAATATGTAGAGTATAGAGTAAGAATTCCTATGAAAACAGTTTAATGTTTCACGTGGAACATTAAATATCATTAAAGTGTTCCACGTGAAACAATTCAGTTCAGATTTTAAAATGTTCCACGTGAAACACTGAAAAAAGTTTCATGTGGAACATTTTTTGAAAAAATCTTAAAAATATACCTTTTGTGTATTTACTTTTCTTGCATAATGTGGTATAATATTCTAAGACAACCGTAATTTATTGCGGATATCCAAAAAGAAAGGATGATTCTATGGGCAAAATAATTGCCGTTGCCAATCAAAAGGGCGGCGTAGGCAAGTCAACAACTGTTGTAAATCTTGCCGCATTTCTTGGTTCCCGTGGAAAAAAAGTGCTCTGTATCGATTTTGATCCTCAAGGTAACGCGACTACAGGCTTTGGAATAAAAAAACGCGGTGTAGAAATTACTTCATATAATGTAATTATCGGTAAAAATCGTGCTCAGGATGCTATAATTCAAACCGAATTCGATAATGTTTCAGTAATTCCAGCGACTGAAAGTCTTGCAGGTGCTGAATTGGAACTGATTAACATGGAAAATCGAGTTAATAGGCTTAAAATGCAGCTTCTGACAATTAAAGATTACTATGATTTTATTTTTATCGATTGCCCGCCTGCTCTTGGTTCGCTTACAATTAATGCTCTTGTTGCAAGTGATAGCATAATTGTGCCTATGCTTGCTGAATTTTACGCTTTAGAGGGACTTTCTCAGCTTGTAAATACAATAAAAATTGTAAAAAGCAACTATAATCCTTCTCTTGATATTGAGGGAATCCTGTTCACAATGTTTGACGGCAGATTAAATGTTGCTAACGATGTTGTGGCAGAGGTTGAAAAATACTTTCCGAACAAAGTCTTTAAGACAAAAATTCCCAGAAATGTGCGAATTTCTGAGGCTCCAAGCCATGGTAAGCCTGTTATGTACTATGATAAATCCTCAAAGGGTACAGATTCATATACGCTGTTAGGTTTGGAATTATTGGGTGAGCCAATGGAACTGCCGCAGAAAAAAAGACGAGGAATCTTCAATTTTAAAAAGGAAAGGCAGTGATTTTTATGGCAATTGGCGGATTAGGCGCAGGTCTTGATTCTCTATTCAGCGAAAATGCAAGTGATGTGCAGATTAAAACGACTTTGCGTACTTCTGAAATTGAGCCAAATCGTGACCAGCCCCGTAAGCATTTTTCTACAGAATCCATTTCAACCCTTGCGGATTCTATTCGTGAGCACGGAATTTTACAGCCAATTCTTGTACGACCAATGGAATCAGGCGGATATCAGATTGTTGCCGGTGAGCGCAGGTGGCGAGCAGCGCGTATGCTTGGACTTGACGAAGTTCCTGTAAATATTAAGGAGCTTTCCGATGTTGAGACTATGCAAATTGCTATTATCGAGAATCTCCAGCGAGAAAATCTAAATCCCGTCGAAGAAGCCGCCGGATACAATGAGCTTATTGAAAATTACGGCATGACGCAGGAACAAGTGGGAAAAATGGTTGGAAAATCCCGTTCAGCAGTTGCAAATGCAGTACGTCTGCTTTCACTTCCGCAAAGAGTGCTGAAAATGCTTGAAAATGGCGAATTATCGTCAGGTCATGCAAAGGCTTTACTCGGTTTTGAAGATGAAGAAATGATGCTTGCTATTGCTAACAGAGCAGCAGACGGCGGAATGACTGTCCGTCAGGTGGAAAAGCTTGCGCAAAAATCAACAGTTGAGATTCATACCCCTCCAACAGATGATAAAAAAATTGATAATTATTTTACCGAAATGGAAATATCATTGAAAGAACGCCTTGGACGCAAGGTTAAAGTAGATTATGGCAAGAACAAGGGTGTTCTGATTCTCGAATTTTATGATAAAGATGACCTCGCAGCAATTGCAGAAAAACTTGTTGACGAGGAGTAAGGAGTAAAAAAATGATAGATATTAAATTTTTAAGAGCAAATCCTGATGTTGTAAAGGAAAATATTAAGAAAAAGTTTCAGGATTCAAAGATTGAGCTGGTTGATAAGGTAATCGAGCTGGACGAGCAGTATCGTAAAACTAAGGTTGAATGTGATAATCTCCGCAATCAGCGCAAGGTAAAGAGCAAGGAAATCGGCGGATTCATGGCTAAGGGCATGAAAGACGAGGCTGAGGCTGCAAAGGCTGAGGTTGCTGAGCTTGGTAATAAGCTTACAGAGATGGAAGAGCTTGAAGTAAAACTTGAAGCTGATATCCGCGAAATTATGCTTGTTATCCCTAATATAATCGACGATTCAGTGCCGATAGGCAAGGATGACAGTGAAAACGTTGAGGTTGAGCGTTTTGGCGATCCTTTTGTTCCTGAGTTTGAGGTGCCTTACCACGTTGATATCATGGAAAAAGTAAACGGAATCGATCTCGACAGCGCAAGAAAGACAAGCGGAAACGGTTTCTACTACCTCTGCGGAGACATTGCACAGCTTCAGAGCTGTATTCTTTCTTATGCACGCGACTTCATGATTGACAAGGGATTCACATATTATATCCCTCCATTCATGATAAGAAGCGATGTTGTTACAGGAGTTATGAGCTTTGCTGAAATGGAAGGCATGATGTACAAGATTGAGGGTGAGGATTTATACCTCATCGGCACATCTGAGCACTCAATGATTGGTAAATTTATCGACACAATCGTTCCAGAAGCCGAACTTCCTAAGACTTTGACAAGTTATTCACCATGTTTCCGTAAGGAAGTTGGAGCTCACGGTATTGAGGAGCGCGGTGTATACCGTATTCACCAGTTTGAAAAGCAGGAAATGATTGTTGTCTGCAAGCCTGAGGAGTCAATGGAATGGTTCCACAAGCTTTACAGCTATACTGTTGAATTCTTCCGCACACTTGATATTCCGGTACGTACTCTCGAGTGCTGTTCAGGAGACCTTGCAGACCTTAAAGTTAAGAGTATTGACGTTGAGGCATGGTCACCCCGTCAGAAGAAGTATTTCGAGGTTGGAAGCTGTTCAAATCTTGGAGATGCACAGGCTCGCCGTCTGAAAATACGTGTTAAGGGCGAGGACGGAAACAAGTACTTTGCCCACACCCTTAACAATACAGTTGTAGCTCCTCCCAGAATGTTGATTGCATTCCTTGAAAACAATCTCAACGAGGACGGAAGCATCAGAATTCCTGAGGCATTAAGACCTTATATGCGCAAGGATATTATTGCAGTTCCTGAAAAGTAAAAATGATAAACGGTGCGAAATGGCTATATAGTTGTTTCGCACTATTCTTTTTCACTGAGTTTAGAAGCAGCACACATACACATAGCAAAAGCGCCGATTGTTCCGCCAACCATGCTTCCTACAATAAAACTAATCAAAAAAATCACCTCCCTTTATAGTATGCACTATTTTGGGAGGTGTAATCATTTTTGTCAGATATTCAACATTTTAAGAATATCGTCTTTTTCCTTGTAGCCTACAGATATATTATGAATCGCGCCGTCCTTTACAGCTACAAGCATTGGAATACTTTCACAGCTGAAAGCGGCGGCAAGTTCAGGCTGTTCATCAACGTTTATCTTGCCTACTTTGACTTTTCCAGCCATTTCCTCTGCAATTTCCGCAACAGCAGGGGCAATCATCATGCAAGGACCGCACCAGCTTGCCCACAGGTCAAGGAGCACAACTCCTTTATAGTTGCGGACTTCATCGTCAAAATTTTCTTTAGTAATTGTAATTTCAGCCATATCATTTCTCCTTATAGTAAAGCATACAGTGGCAGAACCCCTCGAAATCAGGGTCGGCAATCTGGTCGCGGAATTCTTTGCACATACATTTATTTTCGGGTGTTTTTGCAAGTCTGCATGGACAATAGCCGTCCTTTTTTTCAAGTCCCTCTTTGATTCTTGCAACAACAGCCTCATCGGGATTTAATTTTACTTTCATAATGTCACCTTATTTCAGAAGTTCATCAGCCATAGCCTCAATCTGAGCAATATTTTCAGGTTTTAAAGCGGATTTGATAGAAACAATAGAATTTGTAAAAGTTATATTTTTTGATTTTTCGAATTTTGATTTGATAACTTTAGCAGCCATAGGAGCCCATGAACCATTTTCGATAATTCCAATTGTACGATTTTGGTAATTTCTTTCAACTAATGAATCAATAAACTGATTCATAAATGGGAAGATTTCAGCGTTATAAGTTGTAGTTGCAAGTACAATTTTTCCATAACGGAAGCCGTCCTCTACACATTCAGCCATATCTTCACGGGCAAGATCAGCAATTGCAACTTTTGGACAGCCTTTTTCAATGAGCTTATCGCGGAGCATTTCAGCCGCTGCTTTAGTGTTGCCATAAACGGAAGTATAAGCGATGAAAACGCCATCAGATTCAACGCCATAACTTGACCATGTGTTATAGAGGTTGAGATAATAGCCGAGATTTTCTTTAAGAATCGGACCATGGAGGGGACAGATAGTCTCAATATCCAGCGCAGAAGCTTTTTTCAGAAGAGCCTGCACCTGCACGCCGTATTTTCCGACAATGCCGAAATAGTAGCGGCGAGCCTCACAAGCCCAATCCTCATCAACATCAAGAGCACCGAATTTTCCGAACGCGTCAGCGGAGAAAAGAACCTTTTCCGCGCTATCATATGTCAGCATAACCTCAGGCCAGTGAACCATAGGAGCGGTGACGAATGTCAGTTCATGGTTGCCGAGGGAGAGTTTCTCGCCGTCTTTTACAGTAAGTGTGTTAGGGAGTTCAAGATTCGGGAAGAATGCGCGGAGCATATCAAAGGTTTTAGCATTTCCAACAACGATAGCATTCGGGTATTTGCTGACAAATTTATCAATGCAAGCAGAGTGGTCGGGTTCCATATGCTGAATAATAAGATAGTCAGGATTTTTCTCACCAAGAACCTCATTAATATTTTCCAGCCATTTGTCACCAAACTTTATATCAACAGAATCAAGTACAGCAATTTTTTCGTCGGTGATGACATAAGAGTTATATGCCATACCATTAGGTACAATGTACTGTCCTTCGAACAGGTCGATTTCGTGGTCATTTACACCCACATAGAAAATATTATTTTTGACGTTTTTCAATTTAAATTACCTCGCTTTTTTATTATTTGTATATATTTTACTTTTATTCATTGTACTTTTGACACTATAATTATAACATATTCAGCAGAAAAATAAAAGTGACAAATGCAACAATCTATAAAAATATTATCACTCCCCTGATGTGTTCAACCCACTCCCCTTGAATTATATTGCTCATACTTGAAATTGCAGTATTGCGTTTCAGGGGACTGGGGGAGAGGGGGCGAATCGGATTATATTGCTGTGGGGGATGCCCTGTAAATGTTTCACGTGAAACTTTTTAAGGAGAAGAAATTTTCTTGACATAGACTTCATACTGTGATAAAATTATAAAGGCAAATTTGAAAAGAGGTGAGAGTATGAATCGCATTTTTTACATCATGGGTAAGAGTTCCAGCGGCAAGGACACCATTTATAAAACGCTGCTGAAAGATATGGAGCTTACACCAATTGTTCTGCATACAACGCGTCCGATGAGAGAAAATGAAAAGCAGGGCAGAGAGTATCACTTTGTTGACCGCAGTTGCTATGATGATATGAAAGCAGCAGGGAAAGTTCTCGAATCGCGGATATACAACACTGTTCACGGAGAGTGGATTTATTTTACATCACAGGATAGTATAGACCTTGAAAAAGGAAATTGTCTTGGAATCGGCACACTTGAAAGTTACATAAAAATCAGGGAGACTTTAGGTGATTCAGTAGTGCCCATATATATCGAAGTTGAGGACGGAATTCGGCTTATGCGAGCGATTCAGCGTGAACAGCTTGAGCCGTCGCCGCGATATGCAGAGTTATGCAGAAGATTTCTTGCAGATTCCGAAGATTTTTCAGATGAAAAACTGGAATCCGCAGGCATAAAAAAGCGATTTTCAAATAACGGAGATATTGAGGATTGCATAAGTGAAATAAAATCGGAGATGAAAACTTGGAACGAGTAAAAAAATTCATAAAGGCACAGCCTGTTCTTGTCATAGCGTTTATTGCAGCTTTGGCAACGGTATTTATAATTCCGCCTGACAGTGCATACGCAGGGTACATAAATCGAGCCGTACTGATACAACTTTTTTGTCTTATGACAGCGGTTGGCGGATTCAGAAGCATCGGAATATTTGAAAAAGCAACATCCCTGTTGCTGAAAAAAGCGGGGAATATCCGCCGCCTTGGAATAATATTCACACTGATATGTTACTTTTCATCAATGCTTGTAACAAATGATGTAGCGCTTATAACATTTGTTCCGCTGACACTCATGGTATATGAAAAAATCAGGGATGAAAAAAGCCGCATACTGACAATTGTACTTGAAACAGCGGCGGCAAATCTGGGAAGCATGGTCACTCCATTCGGAAATCCGCAGAATCTTTTTATATATGACAAATACAAGTTGACATTAGTGGATTTTTTCACAACAATGCTGCCCACAGCTGCGGTAAGTCTTGCGGCATTGCTGATATTGTGTTTATTCCTGCCGAAAACGGAATGTAAAGCTGAATCAGCGGCAGTGCAGGAGATTTCAAAAGTAAAATCTGCAATATACCTTGGTTTATTTGCAGTATGTCTGCTGTCGGTATTCCGCGTAGTACCCGATTGGGCATGTTTTATAATTGCTGTTACAGTTGCGCTGATATGCGACAGAAGACTATTGTTAAAAGTAGATTACGGACTTCTTGCTACATTTGTATGCTTTTTCGTTTTTGTAGGGAATATAGCGCGGATTGAAGCAGTAAGCGGATTTGTCTCAGAGATTTTACAGAACAGAGAAGTTATAGTATCCGTAGTATTATCGCAGATAATAAGCAATGTTCCTGCGGCAGTAATGCTTTCGGGATTCACTGAAAACGGCAAAGCATTATTGCTTGGAGTAAATACAGGCGGATTAGGAACAATAATAGCATCTCTGGCAAGTTTAATATCGTTCCAATATTACAGAGCATCAGAGGGCGCAAAAACGGTGAGATATATGGCAGTATTCACAGCGATTAATTTTGGATTGTTGGGATTGCTTCTTGCTTTTCATACCAATCCCTAAAATGTTAGTAGACAAAGATGATGAGCAGAAATGATGTATGTCAAGGCGGACGACGAAAGCATACTGTCGTATGGTGAGGAGGACAACGACGACATGCAGCATTTATGCCATTAGATTTGTCTACTGTTGTTTCAGGGATTGGTATCAGATAATAATTTGATTGGTAAAAAGGATTCTAAAGGTTATTGACCCTTAGAATCCTTTTTATTACCTATTTTCTCACCATATTGAACCATAGTTTCAAATCCGTTTGCAGAATTTTCAAGAATATCTTTATCAATTATAACTTTATCTCTTTGAACGAGTAAAACAACAGTTGAGCCGCCAAACTGAAACATACCCTTTTCCTCGCCTCTGCGGAATTTGTGCTTTCCATGGTGATTACATATTTTGCCAACAAGGAGAGCGCCAACCTCGACCTGTACCACATCGCCAAAATTTTCAGTACGGAGAATAGTATACTCACGGCTGTTTCTCTTGTAGATGTTGTAATATTTTAATGCAATGGGATTTACAGTATGCAATTCACCCTTGATAAATTTATTTGTCCCCTTTACACCGTTATCAATGTAGCAGTAGCGGTGATAATCGTCAACACACAGTCGGAATATCAAACAGTATCCGCCTTGATATTTTTTCGCGAGGGATTTATTTTTCAACAAATCTTCAACACTGTACATGGAATTCTTAATACTGAAAAGGCTGCTTTCGTTTATTTCGTAAACTGTAAGCTTTGAATCGCAGGGGCAGATGAAATCTGTAGGAACATATGAAACAGGACGAGCAGAGGGGATTATCTTTCTTGTAAAGAATTCATTGTAGCTTTTGTAATCTACTCTTTCGTAATCGTCCATATCAATAAAATTTTTTCGTATAAACGGCTTTATAAGTGGAATTGAAAGTTCAGAATCCATAAATTTTCCCACAATCTTTGAGATAAAAGGCAAAGTGAGAATTTTCAGCACGCATCTGCCAAAAAAGTTTCCATAAAGCTTGTTAAGCCATTTTTCCTGCGTCTTATTTTCGCGGAGATATGCTCCGAATCTTGTCTTAATCATCGCTTTGCATTAACCAGCATAAGCTTTATGCGGTTCTCCTGATTTACTCTTGTAGCGCCGGGGTCGTAGTCGATAGCAACAATATTTGCATTGGGATTGTCGTCCTTGATAGCGCGTGACATACCTTTTGCAACGATATGATTAGGCAGACAACCGAAAGGCTGAGCGCAGATGATGTTTTCAACTCCTGATTTTGCAAGAGCCGCCATTTCTGCAGGAATAAGCCAGCCCTCGCCCATAACAACGCCCTGATTTATGTATTTATCAGCTAATTTGCGGAGATGCTCAAAATCGTGAAGAGGCTCAAATTTTCCATGCTGTTTCATGATGTTGATAAGCTCTTTTTGTTTAGCATAAATCAGCTTATATCCAAGCTTGAACACCATGGATTTCATGTTTTTGTTGTCGTAAAGCGCCGCATTGTTAAAGTTGCTTACAGCGCAGTACATGACGAATTCCAGAAGCGACGGCACAACAGGCTCACAGCCCTCGGATATGAGAAAATCTTCAAGGTGATTATTTGCAAGAGGTGAATATTTAACATAAATCTCACCCACAATGCCGACTTTAATTTTATTTTCACCGCTGAGCTTTATAGCTCCGAAATCGTCAAGGATATCGCGGTAAAGCTTTTTAGTTTTGGTGTATCCCTTACCCTGACGGAACATTTCGCCAAGAGCGTCCTGCCATTTTTCAAGAGTAGCTTTAGCATCGCCCTTGTTTACCTCGTATGTACGGCACTTGTTGTAGCAAGTCATAAGCAAATCGCCGTAGAGAACAGCATAGAGGAACTTGAAGAACATCGGTGCAGTGATTTTGAAACCGCTGTCTTTTTCAAGTCCGCTGAAATTGAGGGACACAACAGGCACCTGCGGAAAATTCTTGTCAACAGCCTTTCTCAGCAGGTGAATATAGTTGGAGGCACGACAGCCGCCGCCTGTCTGGGTAATAAGCAGAGCAGTCTTGTCGAGGTCGTATTTACCGCTTTTGAGAGCGTCCATAAACTGACCGATAACAAGCAAAGCAGGATAACAAGCGTCATTGTGAACGTTTTTCAATCCCTCATCAACGACAGCGCGGGAATCGTTCTGCAAAAGCTCCATGTGGTAGCCCTTGCTTTCAAATATAGCGATAAGCAGCTTGAAATGAATCGGCAGCATATCGGGAACGAGGATAGTATGGGTTTTTATCATATCCTCAGTAAATTTTGCATATTCAGGCATATTAATCTCCTATACAATTTAAAATTAAGAGCTGTTAGCCTTTATCCATTAGCTTTTAGCTTTGTAAATCATCAGCTAACGGCTAACGGCTAATGGCTAATAGCTGCAAAGCAAAGCTTTAAAGTTTTGCTTAATCAGATTGTTCCATTGCGGCAACAAGACTTCTTAGTCTGATTCTTGCCGCACCTAAATTATTTATCTCATCAATTTTCAGCTGAGTGTACAGCTTTCCGCCGCTTTCAAGGATATTGCGCACTTCATCACTTGTTACAGCGTCGATTCCACAACCGAAAGATACAAGCTGAATAAGCTGCATATCAGGCTGAGTTGTAACATATTGCGCGGCGCGGTAAAGTCTTGAATGGTAAGTCCACTGATTCAGAACTCCAAGTTTGGGAGTTTCCCCAAGAGCCGCAACACTGTCCTCAGTTACAACAGCCATACCAAGACTTGTAATAAGCTTGTGTATGCCGTGGTTAATTTCGCGGTCAATGTGGTACGGTCTGCCAGCAAGAACGATTATCTTACGTTTTTCAGCTCTTGCCTGAGCAATTATCTCTTCAGCTTTTTGAGAAATATCCGCCTGCTGTTTATGGTAAGCCTCGAAAGCCTTATCCACAGCTGCGGCAATTTTTCCACTGATGTTATAGTGTTTCAGTGTCTGCTTCATAACGCGGACGATATTTTTCTTATTGTTCATATCCATGTAAGGACGGAAGAAATTCTTGTCGTTGAGCCTTAGATTATTAGCTGCAAGAAGCTCGGGATAATAGGCTACAACAGGGCAGTTGAAATGGTTATCACTGCCGCCCTCGTCAATGTTGTAACTCATACAAGGGTAGAAAATGAAGTCCACGCCCTTATCAAGCAGATATTCGATATGTCCGTGAGCAAGCTTTGCTGGATAGCATACAGTATCAGAGGGGATAGTATGCTGACCAAGATAGTAAACTTCACGGGAACTTTCGTCGCTTATTACTGTTTCAAATCCCAGTTCATTGAAGAAAGTCTGCCAGAACTTCATCTGCTCATAGAAGCTTAAAGTCATGGGCAAGCCCACTTTAGCAACGGGATTTTTCGGCTGTTCAGCAGTTTTCAGAGCGAGAACGCTGTTATATTTGTATTCATAAAGATTGGGTATATTATTCTTTTTCGCCTTGCCGTTGCCTTTTTCACAGCGATTTCCCGATATAAAATTACGTCCCTTACCGAAATTGATTATGTTAAGACGGCAGTTTGCAGTACAGCCGCCGCAGTTTGCAGATTTTGAAGTGTAACTGAAATTTTCCAGTTCCTCAGCGGAAATAAGAGTTGAAGTTCCCTCCGTGCGCTCCTTAGCGTACAGCGCACAGCCAAGAGCTCCCATAAGTCCCGAAACAGCAGGACGAATAACGTTTCTGCCAAGTTCCTTTTCAAAGGAGCGCAAAACAGCGTCATTTAGGAAAGTACCGCCTTGAACAACAATATTTTTTCCAAGCTCATCGGGAGAATTTGCACGAATAACCTTGTATATGGCATTTTTGATAATAGACGAGGACAAGCCTGCGGAAATATCCTCAACTGTAGCGCCGTCTTTCTGTGCCTGTTTAACGGAGCTGTTCATGAATACTGTACAGCGTGAGCCGAGGTCAACAGGGTGCTGAGCGAAAAGTCCCAGCTGAGAAAATTCGGAAATATCATATCCAAGAGCCATAGCAAAAGTCTGTATAAACGAGCCACAGCCGGAAGAGCAAGCCTCATTAAGCATAATGCTGTCGATACTGTGATTTTTTATGCGGAAGCATTTTATATCCTGACCGCCTATGTCAATGATAAAGTCAACATCAGGGCAGAAATAAGCCGCCGCCTTGAAGTGAGCAACAGTTTCAACAATGCCGTGGTCAACGGAAAGACCAGCCTTTATCAAATCCTCGCCGTAGCCTGTAACAGCAGAGCCCTTTATGGTAATATCGGGATTCATTGCCTCGCGGATAGCCTTTACCTGCGCAGCGATTTTGTCAAGAGGCTGACCCATATTTGAGGAATAATGGTGATAGAGAATGCGGCAATCGTCGGTAATCAGCACAAGCTTTGTAGTGGTAGAACCTGCGTCGATTCCGAGGTAAGCATCACCCTTGTATGTACGAATATCAGCATATCCCAAGTCGTATTTTTTATGTCGGTCGATGAATTCTTCATATTCAGCCTGCGAAGCAAAGAGGGGATCACCTGTAATGATATCGTCAGAGGCTTTGGCATTTCTGACCATATCAATCATTTCATCAACAGTATAGCGTTCTTCAAGCTGAGCGCCATGGAGGGAACAGCCGTAAGCCACAAAAACAGGGCCGTCCTCCGGAAATACTGCGTGTTCGTCATCAAGGCCGAGAGTTTTCACAAAGGCATTTTTCAATCCCTGCAGGAAGTGGAGCGGACCGCCGAGGAAAAGTACTTTTCCCTCGATAGTACGTCCCTGAGCAAGCCCTGAAACAGTCTGGTCAACCACAGCCTGAAAGATACTTGCAGCAATATCCTCACGGAGCGCGCCCTGGTTGAGCAGGGGCTGAATATCAGATTTTGCAAAAACTCCGCATCGTGAAGCAATGGGATATACTTTCTGAGCATTGAGGGAAAGAGCGTCAAGCTCATCTGCGGTAATACCGAGGAGAGTTGCCATCTGGTCGATGAAAGCGCCTGTACCGCCTGCACAAGAGCCGTTCATACGCTGTTCAACTCCGCCTGTAAGGAAAATGATTTTAGCGTCCTCGCCGCCCAATTCGATAACAGCGTCAGCGTCAGGAGCTTTTTCCTTTACCGCAAGGAAAGCCGCGTGAACCTCCTGCACAAAGGGGAGATTTGCGGAATTTGCCAGTCCCAGACCTGCGGAGCCTGTAATGCAGACCGTGAAATCATCATCGGGATAAGCTTCGCGGATAAGTTCCAGCTGTTCCGTTACAGTTTCCTTGACCTTGGAAAAATGTCGCTGATAGCGGGAATATATGATATTTTTTGCCGTATCGGTAATGACGGTTTTAACGGTAGTAGAGCCTACGTCAATACCGAGAGAATAATTTTTCGCCATAATATGCAATGCCTCTTAAAAATCAGATTTGGTGAATTCACGGATATATTAAATCCGTAAAATCGTATACATAATTATTATACACTATTTTATAAAAAAAGTAAAGCGGAATTAAACGACAAATATAACAAAAATATCTATTTTGAGCTGTTAGTCGTTAGCTAAAAGAGTTTGCAATGGGAATAAAAATATTCGGGTGAATAATCCACCCGAATAAATGTCGTTTATTATTGCTAATGGCTAAAGCCTTAAAAATAAAATATATCCTCAAATTTTTTATCAAGAGCAATGCAAAGAATAAGCGCTAATTTAGCAGTAGGGCTGAACTGCCCTGTTTCAATGGAGCTTATAGTATTTCGTGATACGCCCACCATTTTCGCAAGTTCCGCCTGAGATATTTTTTTCTCGGAGCGTATCTCTTTCAGGCGGTTTTTCAGAATTAAGCTGTCTTCCATTATGCACCTCGTCATTATGTTCTGCCGGTATTAACAAATGTTATAACTGCTTTTGTAACTGATACAATTGCAATACATAGCCATACAACTCCGAAAATAACAGAGGATTTCTTCTTCAGTTTTATTCCTTTATAGAGGCTGTCTACTGCAATAAAAGTACAAAATATGCCCCATAAGCTGCTATTCTTATTGCCTGTTATTATTTCTTCTGCTAAATAAAGAGCAAAGCAGAGTATACCGGCGATAGTACCGGCAAGGCTTTCTGATTTGCCGATAATTTCAAGCTCATATAAATCCACATTCATATTTTCTTTTCTGCTCATTTCAAGAATTTTTTCCTTATCCATAATAAATTCCTCCCTTTACTTTATAAATATTTCAGCTATAGAACCGAAAACACCAATAGCAGCAGTAATTGTCCAGCATATCATAGCAAATCTGTTTGTCTTTTTATTTTCTTCTGTTTTTTTGTATTTGAAAGTATATAAAACAGCATTGAAAATTGCAACAGGCGTATATAATAAAAGGCTATAACCATTTCCTGCAATGAAATTAAGAAAAAAAAGCAGCGTATAAAATATAATAATTGAACCTAATGCTGTGTAACCTGCTTTTTTGTTTATTTCAAGCTCGTATAAATCCTTGTCCTTATTTTCCTGTCTGCTCATTTCAAGAATTTTTTCTTTTTCCATAGTGTTTTCCTCCATATCATTTTTTGATTTATAATTATATATGTCCGAACATCTTGCCAAGTTTTCTTGACAAGATTAGTATACCATAGCCAAGTAAACTTGTCAACAGTTTTGCCAACAAAACTTTGCAAATCTATATTTTGCACAATAAACTTGGCAGAAAATGACAAGTTTACTGTGCATAAAGTTATAAAGGCACAAAATAAATTTCATAAAATTCACAAATCAGCTATTGCAAAATACGGAAAGATATGCTATAATGTGAGAATGGGGAACCAAATAATAAATGATATAAGGAGAAAAAATTTATGGCAAAATGTCACAATTGCGGCGCAGAATATACGGGGAACTGCTGCGAATACTGCGGAGCGACGTCCACCGCAAGAACACGGAATCACAGCGGAACACCTCAGTACAACACCGATTTTATGAATGGAAATACTGAAAATAAAAATTATTCATATACACCGATAACCAACAGTGAAAAGCCGGTTTCAACGCTTAGCTGGATAGGCTGGCAGCTGTTGGAAATGATACCATTGATAGGACTTTTAATAATGCTTATTTTTTCAGAAGATGAATCTGTAAAGAACTATGCAAAAGCAAGACTTATCCTGTCACTTGTGGCAATTGTCATTGCGTTAATAATATTTGCTTTATTTTCGGCATTGATATTCAGTCTTATTAGAAGCATTGCATAAAAGAAAACTCCGCCATGCAGGCATTACAGCTTGCAGGCGGAGTTCTTATTTCCACGTATAGTCAACCCATTTTCGTAATCGTCGAGGAAATGGTGACGATTTTCCCCGATATGATAGGAAATCAGTGTTTGGAGATTTACATTTTCCGCACTTCTGAAAATATTCATATCAACAGCAGGATTAGTTTTTCTCAGCTGTACAAGGAGAGCTTTAATTTCCGCCCGTTTAGAGCCCTGTTCAGTTTTTTCCGACATCGAGCAGGCACAGCGGATAAATGACAAATTATTAAATTCTGTCCATTCCACAATATCAGCCTCGCGGACGAGATACAGAGGGCGGATAAGTTCCATTCCGCTGTAATTTTCGGAATGAAGTTTAGGCATCATAGTCTGCATCTGCGAGCCGTAGAGCATACCCATGAGAATCGTTTCAATGACATCATCGAAATGATGACCCAGCGCGATTTTATTACAGCCGAGCTCCTGCGCCTTTTTGTACAGCCAGCCACGTCTCAGACGGGAGCAGAGAAAGCAGGGATTTTTCGGAGATTTTTCCGCAGAATCGAATATATTTGTTTTATAAAAGGAAACAGGCAGGTCGAGGGCACTGCAATTTTCCTTTATTTTTTGGGCATTTTCGGGACTATAACCGGGGTCCATGACAATATATTCCGCATCAAAGGGGATTTCGCCATTGCGTTGAAGCCGTCTTATGCAGAGAGCCATAAGGATAGAATCCTTACCGCCGGAGATACACACAGCAATTTTATCACCGCTGTTTATGAGTTTGTAATCCCGAACACCGCGACGGAATTTGGTCCATATTTTTCTGCCGAACTCACAGCAGATTGAATTTTCAGCCTGATTAAACATAAATATCACCCACAATAATTATAGTATTAAACAGGTGAATTTGTCAAGTATGTGTAAAAATTTCGTAAGTAAATAAAATAAGTAGTTGTCGAAAAATTATAAATATAATGGGATTCTAAAGGGCAAAGCCCTTTAGCAGAGTCCAGAGACAGCGTTTCCTTAAAATTTATATTATTGAAAAAACAACAAATTTCAAAACTTTATTTTAATAATATATAACTATTTATTGCAAAAGATATAACTGTAAATTTTATTGTTAATGCACAATTTAACCTGTTGATGATTAGTGAAAAAGTAGAAAATAAAAATTATTTTTCAATAATCAATGTTTTTCCGTTGGAAAAAGGCTCATTTTCGCCTATTAGTGAAAGGGGTTGTTTCAAATTATGAATTTTGAATTCAGAATTAAGAATCATAAAACTATTTGATTTTCTGTGGCAGTTGCATTTTATTGTGAAATATGATATAATTACAGTGTATATCTGTATCCACCCGATGAACTACGGTTCAGGAGAATTTTATGTCAGAAACTTTAATCAAATACAAATCACCTGCTTCGGATTTTGGCGAGGCACTTCCCGTAGGAAACGGCAGAATCGGCGGTATGGTCTACGGAAAAGCCGCAGATGAGCTTATCCGTATCAACGAAGATTCCGTCTGGTCAGGCGGTCTCCGCCACCGTATCAACCCCAACGCAAAAGAGGGATTGGCAGAAGTCCGCGAGCTTCTGCGGCAAGGAGATATTCCCGCCGCTGAAAAAAAAGCTTTTGAAAAGATGCAGGGAGTTCCCGAAAATATGCGTAGGTATATGCCCCTCTGCGACCTGACGATATCTATGGATATCGGAGGCAAGGTGCGTGAATATTCCCGTATTCTCGATATATCCACCGCTGTAACAGGAGTAAGCTTTACCGCTAACGGCGTAATGTATACCAGAAATGTTTTCTGCTCTGCGCCCGATCAGGTAATGGTAATTGATATCCACAGCGATACCCTCAACAGCATTAATCTGACCTGCGGTCTTGGCGGACGTGACGACTACTACGACGAAAATCGCCCATGTGCTGATAATATGCTGATTTTCACAGGAGGCACAGGCAGCTCCGACGGAATATTCTTTGCGGCTTGTCTCGGCGCAAAGGCTGAGGGCGGCGAAGTGTGCACTATCGGCAATAAAATTTCAATTAAAAACGCAAATTCAGTTATGCTTGTACTCTCTGCGCGAACAAGCTTCTACACCGAAAATTATGCAGAATCCGCAGAAGTTGACGCAGAAATGGCTCTTGACTGCTCCTATGATGAGCTTTATTACCGCCATGTTTCCGACTATAAAGAGCTTTTCGACCGCGTAGAGCTTACACTCAACGACAACAGCGGCGAAAATCTCAGCGGATTTTCCACAGACCGCCGTCTTACCCGTCTTAAAGGCGATATAATGGACAGCACCGATTGTGAACGTCTTATCCACGATAACAAGCTGATTGAGCTGTATTTCAACTACGGCAGATATCTCATGATATCCGCAAGCCGTGCAGGTACACAGCCTGCCAATATGCAGGGTATCTGGAATGAGGATATGCAGGCATTTCTTGGAAGCCGCTATGCTCTTAATATCGACACGGAAATGAACTACTGGTGCGCTGAAAGCTGTAATCTCTCAGAATGTCACCTCCCTTTGTTCGATTTGCTTGAGCGTATCTGCGAAAACGGACGTATTACCGCAAGAGAAATGTACGGTATTGAAAAGGGCTTTGTATGTCATCACAACACTGATATATGGGGCGATACAGCGCCGCAGGATATGTGGATTCCCTCAACTATATGGGTAACAGGGGGCGCATGGCTTGCACTCCATATCTTCGAGCATTATGAGTACACCCTTGACCGTGAATTTCTTGAAGAAAAGTATCACATTATGAAAGAGGCTGCAGAATTTTTCACAGAATTTCTTATTGAGGACAGCGAGGGCAGACTTGTAACATCACCCTCAGTTTCCCCCGAAAATACATACCGCACTGACAAGGGCGTTATGGGCTCTCTTTGCATGGGACCCTCTATGGATTCCCAGATTATCACTGTACTTTTCAACAATGTTATAAAGGCGGCTGAAATTCTCGGCAGAGACAGCGCATTTTCAGATAAGCTGAAAGCTCTCCTTGAACGTCTGCCCAAGCCTGAAACCGGAAGATATGGACAGATTAAGGAATGGGCTGTTGACTACGACGAGGTTGAGGCAGGACATCGCCATGTATCTCAGCTTTTCGCCCTGCACCCTGCTGACCTTATAACTCCCGCAAAAACTCCTAAGCTTGCCGATGCTGCAAGAGCCACACTTGTGCGCCGACTTGTACACGGCGGCGGTCATACAGGCTGGAGCTGTGCATGGATTACGAATATGTGGGCGCGTCTTTATGACGGAAATATGGTATATGAAAATATCAAAAAGCTTATTACACATTCAACATATCCCAATCTGCTCAATAAACAGCCTCATTTCCGCATTGACGGAAATTTAGGCGGTACTGCCGCAATTACCGAGGCTCTGCTCCAGTGCACTGACGGAAATATCACGTTTCTTCCTGCTCTCCCAGACGAATGGAGCGAGGGAAGTATACGCGGAATCAAGGCAAAAGGCGGATTTGAAATCAACATCAGCTGGGAGAAAAACAAGCTGAAAAAAGCTGAAATAATTTCCCTCAACGGCTCTGAATGCCGTATCAGAACAAACTGCACCGCCAGCGTAATATGCGGCGAAAATACCGTAAATTCGCGTATTGAGGACGGAGTTATTATATTTGATACTACAGAGGGCGAAAAATACACAATCATTACCTGAACAGCGGAGGATAATTGACATGATAATAAAAAAAGCGCTGACATTCTGTACGGCGGCGGCTGTGGCGACGGCGGCTCTTGCCGCCTGCGACAGCAAGGATAAAAAAGTTTCAAGCCAAAATGTATCCACAGTTGAAGTTGAAACGACAACGACTGTCACAGAAACGGCTGTTACAACCATTCCTGTGGAGACATACCCCGATTATCCTGTAACATATCCTGTAATCGAAAAAAAGCCAATGGGCAATGTCTACGAGGCTGAGGACGCTCTCATGACTGAGGGACTTGTATTTGATGATACTATTCCCGAGAAAAAGCAGGATACAACAGATGAAAGCGGCGATATTGCCATAAGCGGCAAGCACTACAGCGGTGACGGCTACGTAAGAGGCTTCAAAAACGACGGAAGTTCATATGTTGTTTTTGAAATCGACGCACCAAGCAATCAGCATTATGACCTT
Organism: uncultured Ruminococcus sp.; assembly: GCA_937902395.1. Lineage (GTDB taxonomy): Bacteria > Bacillota > Clostridia > Oscillospirales > Ruminococcaceae > Ruminococcus. The sequence goes on along the minus strand of CALGTV010000038.1, from coordinate 14,541 downwards.
TCATTCAGTATTGCTTCGGATAAAGCGGTAAATTGCCGAGTTTCCGTCAACGACAAGGAAACGGCTGCATTCAGTACTGTCAAGGACGGCGAATTTACGCTCATTACTCTTTACGGCGTATTTCTCACAAAGGGCAAAACTTCCATTGAGCTTCGCGCTCTTGACGGCGATATGAAGCTTGACTACCTTAAATTGTCCAATAATACCTCCCTCAGCGCTATAAAATACGACGCTGACAGCAACCTCTCCAACAAGGAAGCAGGAGAATCCGCAAAGGAGCTTATGAGCTTTCTCACCGAAAACTACGGCAAATACACCATTACGGGACAGTATGCCTCAGATGAGACAAACAAGGAGCTTGACCTGATTTATCAGACTACGGGAAAATATCCTGTTATACGCTTTTCCGCTATGCATAACTCAGGCAGCAGCTTCGACAGCACATTCAAGGATATCGACGCTTGTGCAGATTGGTATTTCCGCGGCGGTATAGTCGGTCTTATGTGGTACTGGGAAGCTCCCTCCAAAAAGCCTTCGGTATACGCTAAGGAAACGGATTTCAAGCTCTCCGAGGCTGTTACGGATATTGACATTGCAAAGCTTTCTCAGGAGGAAATACGCGGTCTTTACGGCGAGGGTAAAATTTCCGAGCAGTGCTACGGCATAATTCTTGACCTCGACAATATGGCAGGTCAGCTTATGTCCCTTAAAAATAAGGGCGTGCCTGTTCTCTGGCGACCTCTCCACGAGGCTTCGGGCGACTGGTTCTGGTGGGGTGCAAGCTCTGTCAGAGACTACAAATGGCTCTGGAATCTGATGTATACTCGATATACCGAATATTTCCAGCTGGATAATCTCATCTGGGTATGGAACGGTCAGAGCGAAAAAACTCTTGTGGATAAGGATACTTTCGATATCGCTTCCCTTGATATTTACCTTTCACCGGAAAAGGAATTCGGCAGCAGATATGAACAGTTCCTTGCACTTCAGAATATAGTAGGAAAAGAAAAGCTGATTGCTCTCAGCGAATGCAGTACCCTCCCTGATACCGATATGTCATTCCGCGATAATTCCGTGTGGTCTTTCTTCGGCTTGTGGTATGGCAAGTATCTCCACGACGACGAGGGAAATTTCTCGGAGATTTACAGCAAAAAGGATTCCTTTATCAAGAATTACAATTCTGACGGAGTGCTTACCCTTGACGAGTATACTATACTCCGCGGCGGCGAAAAGCTTGTACCTCAGTACGATGAAAGTGTAACTACAGCGGCAACAACGGAGATTTCAACAGATTCCACAAATACATCTGATACTACAGCTTATACCGAAACTACTGCTGCTGTATGGTAAAGGAGATGATATATTGAACAACGATTTCAGAATTAATATCCCCATGACGAGAGAACAGCGTGAAGTTTTCGACAAGATGACCTCTGCTGTAAGCGATTCCGCCATTAAAACTGTAAGCTTCAAGCTGTTTGATACTCTTGTTCTTCTTCCCTTTTCAGAAAATAACGATATAATTTATACAATTTCGTCAGAATTTAATAATATAAACACCCCGAAATACAGTTTTTCAGACCTGCGAATCGAGGCTGAGGCTGAGGCGAAACGACGTAATACAGGCAAATGCTCCGTTACAATCAGCGAGATATACACTGTTCTGGCGAAAAAAGCTAAAATCTCAGACGATGTTCGGGATTCCCTTATAAAACGTGAATGTGAGCTTGTGGAAAGCCTTGCATTTCCAAGAGCTTTCGGAAAAAAACTCCTTGATACTGCCGTTGGAAAAGGGAAAAATATCGTTATTATTGCAGATACCATATATCCACGCGAAACTGTTCTTGCTGTTATGGAAAAGTGCGGAATCAGCGGAAAGCTGCTGATTTCCAACGAAATCGACAGCGGCGAAAACAGAAATGATTCGATTTTCAGCACAATTCTGAAAAAAGGCAAGGCTTCTCCCTCTGCGCATATTCATATTGGCGGCGATATTGCCGCAGATGTGGAAACTCCTATTTTAAAAGGTGCAAAAGCTCTGCTTCTTGCAGATGTCAGGGCAAATATGATAAAATCGGGCAGAATCCGCGGTTTTGTTCAGTCTGAACGTATTTTTGACTACGATTCCGCAGATTATCTGGGACTTCATATGGCGCTTGGTATTTATTCAGCTTATATTTTCGACATTCCCCGAAATAAAGCTGTACAGAGCGATTTCTGCGGAAATGCCTATATACTGGGATTTATTGTGTACGGCTGCTGCGAAATAGCTGATATTTCACTATTGTCCGACAGAGAAAGAGTCGTTTTATATGCTATTGCTGAAAATGACGAAATGCGTCGGGGCGGAGAGGATTTTCTTGAGCTCTATCGCCGTCATTCCGATGATATCGCCGGAAAGCTCAATAACAAGGGATTTGAATTGCCCTTAAAACTGCTCACAGCTCACGGCGGCGCAATGGATGTGGGACTGCTGAAAGGCAGTATGGAAAAAAATGCCCATAATACGTGGAAGGAATCAATTACCGACGCGCCTGCGCCCCCGAAATTTGACCGCCCTACAGAACAGAACAGCCTTGAAAAATTTGCGGATAAAATGTTCCCTCCGGGTACGAGAGTACGTAATATAGCTGACGGTATGCTGTTTAAAATGAAACGGAGAAAGAAATAGACATTACCAGACAAATCCGACGAAAAATACAGATTTCCCTACAAGAAAAACAGCTATATATGGTCATTTGTTCATGTATCGACGATAAATTTAAACTTTTAAAAAAGATTGTATTTTTCGATTGAGGATTCTAAAAAAACAAAAATTATATCGTTGGTATTTTGCCTTTGTTTGTGATAAAATTGACTTGTTGAATTAATGGTTTTTCGATTTAAAGCGACACGTTGGATAACCTATAGATTATGTTTGCTAAAACCCTTATTAGATTCACAGTGTTCTTTAACGATTACAGAAAATTTGACATGATTTAAAATTTTTCACTACGGAGGAAAAAGCAATGAACAACAAAATAAAGGTACTGATCGGCGACGACCAAGCCAACACAGGTGTAAGCATGGCAAACAAGCTCAGAGAAAAGGGGATGTATGCTTACACCAGAAAAAAGGACTTCAATGTGATTGTTGAGTCTATCCGAAATGATCCCCCTGATGTTGCTGTTCTCGATGTTACGGCGCAGAACGGCGACGCTGTTTCTATTATGAAAAAAGTCAGAGAGCTTGGAGTTAAATTCCCTGCATTTATCGTAACATCAGAGTTTGACAACGAATTTATTGAACGTCAGGTTATGGAAAACGGCTGTTCTAAATTCCTTTTAAAACCCTGTGATGCAGATGACCTTTTTAATGCCATATCTTCTGCTCTTGGCGACAGAGCCAACAGCGTAAGCGACGATATGGAAATCGTTATAACCGATATCATTCATCAGCTTGGTGTTCCTGCTCATATCAAGGGCTATCACTATCTGAGATCGGCTATACTCTACTCAATCGAAGACAAGGCGCTTCTTGAAAGCGTCACTAAAATGCTTTATCCAACAGTTGCCAATACATACGATACTACCTCCTCACGAGTCGAGCGAGCAATACGTCATGCTATTGAAATCGCGTGGGACAGAGGAAATGTTGATACTCTCAACTCGTTCTTTGGCTACACCGTAGATACATGTAAGGGCAAGCCTACCAATTCGGAATTTATTGCTCTTATCACGGATAAATTACGACTGCGTTATAAATCAGTATTAAGAAACCATTAAGGAGAATTATTATGTCTTTCAGAAAAATTGAATTATCAGAGCTTTCTTTCAATCCATTTGATAAAATCGGCAAGGAGTGGATGCTCCTTACAGGCGGCACAATGGACAGCTTTAACACTATGACTGCTTCATGGGGACAGCTTGGCGTTCTTTGGAACAAGAATGTTCTGACCTGCTATATCCGTCCAAATCGCCACACATACGATTTTGTGGAAAAAGGCGAGCTTTTCACAGCTTCTTTCTTGGGCGAGGAATACCGCAAGGCTTTAGCTTTCTGCGGCTCTCACTCCGGTCGTGACTGCGATAAAATGGCTGAAACCGGTCTTTCTCCTGCTGATTTACAGGGTGCTGTAGGTATTGAACAGGCTGACCTCGTTCTTGTTTGCCGTAAGCTCTATTCATACGATATGCAGGAAAGCGGATTCCTTACTGATGACGGTATCCCTGCACAGTTTTTCGGTAAAGACCCTTATCACCGCGCTTATATTGCGGAAATTGTGGGAGTATATGTTAAATAAAGCCTTTAGCTAATGGAGTTTTATAATACTATTCAAAAAAGAAAATCCAGAGAGGATATCAAATCTTCTCTGGATTTTTTTAGAGGCAGATGGTGGGAATTGAACCCACGAAATCGCCGCAGATACCCCATTAAACGGACTTAATCACGTATCCACGACCACGTTACCCCTTCGTCACATCTGCCATTTAATCATGGGGCGATGTAATCATCGCCCCCTTGTTATTTTGCAAATTTAGTTTTGTATACAAGCCACAGAAATTCAAGAAATCCTACTCCTATAAAGGCAAGCATTGTTTTCATTCCAGGCTTTTTAATTTTAAACCTTGTAATAAAGGCAATTGCTGTAATAAGCATTACTGTGCCGTATACCTGCGGAAAAAATTCCCCTATGTCATCTCTGAAACTGTATACCAGCGGAAATATAAGCGCTACGCTTGTAACAGGCAAGCCCTCATATGTCTTGCGGACGCTGTCCGTTTTCTTCTGTCGGCTTTCCTCTGTTACATTGAAATATGCAAGACGAATCACCGCGCAAAGCGGAAAAAGAATAAGTACAGGCAAATCTATAAACGTATTAAGTCCCACAGAATAGCCGATAATCGACGGCAGTACGCCAAAGCATATCACGTCACACAGCGAATCTATCTGTATGCCGAACTTTTTTTCATCTTCGGTTCGATTTTTCTTTGTCCTTGCAATTTTTCCGTCAAACATATCGCACAAGCCTGATAACATAAGGCACACTATGGCATATGTAGGACGAGAAATTCCGCCGTACATACCGCAGGCGAAAAACATTCCTGCCATGGCTGAAGCAAGACTTATATATGTAAGTATAACTGTATAGCTGTAAAACCCTATCATTTTTTACCTCAATGTGATATACCCGAAGCTGCGGTGCAATTTCGGGCAGATTTTTCAACACTAATAGTATTATTTACCTTTAATGCTGTAAAATTTATTATATCACATTATTCATCTTTTTTCAACGGTTTTTTTGATTTTTTTACTGACTTTTTTGAAGCCGTTTTTTTCCCTTTCTTTTGTGCGCGGACTTCTTTCATGCGCTCTTGCTTCTTTGCCTTTTCTTCAAGTCGGCGGTATGCTTCCTCATAGAAATATTCCTGAGAATTCAGCGGCTCTTCGCCCTCCTGACACTCTATACGGACATATCTGCCGTCGCTTTGCAATTCCCTTGCTTTTACGTTGTCTGCAAGCATAACCGCAAACATACTGCGGATTCGCTTTTTCAGCTTTTCATCCTCAATGGGTGCGGCTACTTCTACGCGGCGAATTGTGTTTCTGCTCATGAAATCCGCTGAACCGATGTAGATTTTCTGGTCTGCGCCCTCTTTGCCGAAAATGAATATTCGGCTGTGTTCAAGGAATCTTCCCACGATACTGCGGACTGTGATATTCTCTGTATATCCCTCAACTCCGGGAATAATACAGCAGATTCCTCTTATTATAAGCTCAATTTTTACGCCTGCCTGTGAAGCCTCCACAAGCTTTTCTATTATTGCCTTGTCGTTAAGAGAGTTTACCTTTGCGGCTACATATCCCTTTCCGCCGTTTTTCGCAATTTCAATCTGCTCGTCAATCATGGCGAGTATCTGCGGCAATAAAGCATATGGCGATACAAGCAGCTTGTTTGTATTTTCTACAAATGTGCCATTAAGGAGACAGTCGAATACTTGTTCTGCATCCTCGGCGATGGCTCTGTCTGCGGTGAGTATCATCATATCAGTATACAGAGACGAGGTTTTTTCGTTGTAATTTCCCGTTCCTATCTGTGTAACGTAGTCAAATTTATCTCCCGTATTCTTTCTCTTGATGAGAAGCAGTTTGGAGTGTGCTTTGAATTCCTTTGGTCCGTAAATTACCTTTACTCCTGCTTTCTGGAGTATCTTTGACCATTCAATATTGTTTGCCTCGTCAAATCTTGCACGAAGCTCAATCATAACAAGCACTTCCTTGCCGTTTTCTGCGGCGGTGCAAAGTGCGCTGATAACCTTGCTGTTGCGCGCAAGTCGGTACAGAGTTATCTTGATTGATGTTACCTTTGGGTCAACGGCTGATTCCTCTAAAAGTCGTATAAACGACGTTGTCATTGATTCGAAAGGATAGCTTAGCAGTATATCTCTTGCTTTGACCTGCGAGAATATTGAACGATTATCCGCAAGCATTGCCGATTTTCTCGGCAGTCGGCTTTCAAAATGAAGCTCAGGTGATAAGTCAAGCTCCTGAAGTCTGTACAGATATGACAAATCAAGAGGTATATTTGAGTTGAACACGCGGACATTTTTTATTTTTAGCTTCTGACAGATATAATCCAATGCCTCGCGGTTGAATTCGTTTGTGATTTCAAGTCGGACTGCGGCAAGCTTGGTGCGCTTTACAACAAGCTCCTCCATGCGCTCGCGGAAGTCTGCGCCCTTGTTATTTACCATAATATCGGCATTTCTTGTAACTCTTATAATGGCTCTGTCCTTTATTTTACAGCCTTTGAACATGAGATGTGCGAAATGCAGAACAACTTCTTCATGAAGAATGAATCTCTTTCCGTCCTTGCCAAGAGGTATGATTCTGTCTGCGTGCTCATGGGCTACGGGGATAATTCCCACTACTGCGCCTTTTTTAGAGGCGATATGAACTGCGGTATAGAGCTCCTTGTTTTTCAGAAACGGGAAAGGCAAAGCGTCATTGACGAGGATTCCCGTAATAAACGGCTTTATTTCGCGTTTAAAATATAGCTCCAAAAATGCCTTTTCCTCATCGGTTGCTGTATCAAATGATACGTGCTCGAAGCCGTAAGGCGCAAGCTCCTCCATATTTTTTCTGAATGCGTCCTCAACTCTCGGCTGTAGACGGCGGACTGCGGTGAATATGGAATCCAACTGCTGAGAGGGGGTCATGCCTGATTTGCTGTCCTTTTTCTTGTTGTCTTCCTTTTCTTCATCGGTGAGGGAGCCTACACGCACCATAAAAAATTCGTCGAGATTGCTCTGATATATAGCTGAAAATGACAGTCTTTCAAGGAGAGGATTGTTGATATCCACAGCCTCTCCAATAACACGTTTATTGAATTTAAGCCACGATAGCTCACGGTTTTCAAGGTAGTCCATAATAATGCTCCTTTTTTTAGTATTTATTATTATAATTATATAACATTTTCGGCTATATGTCAAGAGATATGTTGCAGAATAGATAAAAACCTATTGTAAAAGCTGTCACTTTTTGAATTTTCTCCGATATGCACAAATAGAATGTCTATTTTTTAACAATTATTACAAACTTATTTCATTTCCATTGATTTATTATTTCCTGTATGATATAATTATTATACCATATTATTAATAAAGGAGTAATTTATTATGGATATCAAAGAAAAAATTGAGGAATTAGTCAACAAGATTAAGAATGACAAGGATTTCGGCGACGATTTCAAAAAAGATCCTGTCAAGGCTGTTGAGGGAGTTCTCGGAATCAATCTTCCTGACGAGCAGATTGAAAAAATTATTGACGGTGTAAAGTCAAAAATTAAGCTTGACGATATCGGCGATAAAATCGGTGACCTTTTTGATAAGTTCAAGAAATAATGTATAATTTAAGGGTATCGGCACAATGCTGATACCCTTAAATCAATTTAGTGACTAAATTAAGGGGACGCTGTCCCACACCCTGCTTTGATGCCAGCGGGGGTAAAGGGTTTCACCCTTTAGAATCCCATTATTATTTAATTTTCACAGCCGTTTCAAGCGCTATTTCCATCATGTCACGGAATGATGTCTGGCGCTCCTCTGCTGTTGTAGAAAGATTTCTCAGCGGACAATCGGAAACTGTGAGGATACAAAGTGCATTCTTTCCTGCCCTTGCCGCGTTCATGTAAAGCGCCGCCGATTCCATTTCAACCGCCATAACTCCCATTTTATTCCACTCCGCAAGACTGTTTGAATCGTCGTAAAATGTATCAGATGAAAGAATATTTCCTGCATGGAATATACAGCCCTTTTCCTCAGCTGATTTTACTGCCGCGGATATAAGCTTCCATGAGGCTGTTGGGGCATATGTGCCCGGAAGTCTGTACTGTGCGGCATAGTTGGAATTTGTACTTGCACTTACTGCTATAAGTACCTCGCGGAGATTTATATTATCCGCAATTGCGCCTGCTGTGCCGATACGTATAATGTTTTCCACATCATATTCAGTGTAAAGCTCATGGGAGTATATGCCCATTGATGGCATACCCATGCCGCTTCCCTGTACCGAAACAGGAACTCCTTTATAAGTTCCTGTGAATCCAAGCATACCGCGAACCTCGTTGTAGCACACTGGATTTTCAAGATAAGTTTCAGCTATGAATTTTGCTCTCAGGGGGTCGCCGGGCATAAGCACCGTTTTAGCGATTTCTCCTTTTTTTGCATTGTTGTGGGGTGTTGGCATAATTTTTTCCTCCTTTTTATCGGTTTAAAACCTTTTTTACTGTTGTCATCATAGGCTTGAAATTGTATACAGCTACGACAACAAATAGCATAACCAGCCATAATGCCCAGAGCGGCGGGCTTGTTATAACTATGATACTCATTATTGTGAGAAGTCCTGTATTTGCAAGGCATCTCACTCCGTCAAACTTAAATGGTACATAATATCTTGCATCAATGATTCTTGCCCAGAAACAGAGATAATAGCTGAGGAGAGTTGCAAGTGCCGCACCGTGTATGCCGATAACGGGTATCATAAGATAATTCAGGAAAAGATTTACTGAGCAAGCGGCAAAGCTTGTCCAGAAGCTGTTCTGTGTGTGCTTTGTGGCTGAATATATACCGCCAAGAAACTGATTCAGCGCGGTGAATATTGCCGCAATTATCAGAAGCGGAGTGTATATAAATACTGTTCCGTATTCTGAATATGTGGAAGATGTTGCAAGGAATGAGGTTACAGGCTTTGTCAGCATTATAAGTCCTGCTGCCGCTACGAAAAGCATGGATTCGTATGCGGAATACACTCTTTCATAAAATTTGCTTCGGTCGGCAGAATCATTCTCGGTAATTGCTGACATATTCCATGCCTGAAAAAATATAGTCGATACCATTGAAATAAGATTCGGTATCTTGTTGGCAAGTCCGTATATTCCTGCCGCGGATTCTCCCAGTGATACCTTATTGCTGTGCATATATGTCAGGAAAATTCTGTCGGAAAGGCTTGTGATTGTCCACATTACAATTGTGGGAATAAGGGGGATTGAAAACTTCATCATTTCCCCTGCAAGCTTTATGCTGAAATATCTTTTGTTAAAGAATTTGTTCAGCTGAGCTGTAACATACAGAAATACCGCTGATAAGAGGTCAGAGCAGATTACGGAAAGCAGGAAACCCTTAACTCCCATTTTCATGCCGACGATGAATATAAATGTGAATATCAGCAGAGTTCCTGTTGCTAATATTCCGTCAACGGCATACAGCTTTACCATATCTCTTGAACGTACAAACTGAGCGCATAACATTCGCAATGCCGATGTACAGGTGTATATGGCAAGCAGAAGCGAATAGCCGCTTATGAACTCCAGAAACGATATAAACCGCAATCCCGGAACTATCAGTATAACCGCCGCCATTCCCGTAAAGGTGAGGCAGGCTGATGTGGTAAATACGGCTTTTTTATCGTAATTTTTGTCAAGCCCGAAGCGTATCAGATATTCCTGCAATGCAAAGGTAAAAATCGGCTGTAAAAAAAGCGCCATGGTTTCCAGCAGTTCTTTTGTGCCCATATCCGCAGGGTTGATATGCTTTGTGTAAAGTCGCGTAAGTAATATTACAAGGATTTTTGAACCGAAGTTTCCCACGGCAAAAATCATCGTATTTGATGCAAGCTTTTTGTATTTGTTCATTTCTCTCTCCTTATTCTGCATAAATTAGCTTCTCCCGATGTCAGCTTTTTTTCGCTTCCGTCGGAAAGCTTTAAAATGAGATTGGCGTTGTCGTCAATTCCCACAGCAAATCCCTCGATTTTTTCATTGCCCATATTTGCTGTTATATGATTTCCCGTAAGAAGCTCACGGCGGCGGTATTCGCTAAGATGTTCTTTTTTTTCAATATTATCAAGGTAATATTCAAGGCGGCTGAGTATTTCGCCACATAATATATTCCTGTCAATTATTTTCCCCGTTTCAGCCTCTATTGATGTGGCAATATCTCTTAATTCTTCGGGAAATATGCTCTTTCTGACATTTATACCGATACCGATAACGGCATAGGCAAGCTTATTTGATTCGAGGGCGGCTTCTGTAAGTATTCCGCAGATTTTGCGCCCGTTCATATACAAATCGTTTACCCATTTTATGCGGATTTCCTCGCCGCACAGCTTTTCTGCTGCTTCTGCAGCGGCTACCGCGGCGGCTGAGGTTATCAACGGCGCGCAGGAAATATCAAATTCAGGTCTGACAATAACGCTCATGTAAAGTCCTGTTCCCGACGGGGATTCAAAGCGTCTGCCAAGTCTGCCTTTGCCGTTGGTCTGAGATTCAGCAAGAATCACAGTTCCGTGAGCCGCGCCCTTTGCCGCAAGTACCTTTGCGTAGGTATTGGTGGAGGCTGTTTCAGGCAGGATTATTATATTTTTCCCGATTTTTCGGGATTTATTTTCAGCTGATATCTTTTCTGCTGAAAGATTGTTTTTATTATCTGTATTCATGTGAAAATCCTATGATTATTGATTGTAATTATTCAGTCTGTCAGAAAAGTTACAATAAAATTTTTTTTTAAGGGGACGCTCTCTCTTGCAGAGCGTCCCCTCTTTCCAAACAGTCCTGTGGACTGTTTGGAAATTCACCCCTTGCAGAGCGCTTAAACGCATCGCAGAGCTTTGCTCTGCGTGGGACACTGTCCCACACCCTGCAAGAGACTCCGTCTCTTGACTCTGCTAAAGGGTTTCACCCTTTAGAATCCCATTTTTTGACAAGCAGAATCCCCGAAGATGATTTCGGGGATTTGTTTTTTCATATTCTCTTTAACTTGTCTGAATATCTGCATAATATTTGATAATCATTGAAGCATCTGCGGCATCTACATTTCCGCTGTTGTCGAAATCCATTGTATGAGTATCAGATGCAAGATTTTCAGAAGATGTGGAAAGCCTTGCATAATGTGCAAGAACTGCACTTGCATCAGAAGCGTCAATTACTCCGTCGTAATTTGCGTCGCCTTTCTGAACGGGAGAATCATATACACCGTCGTTGTTATCGTCAATATAGCACACGATTTTTTGCTCCTCATTTACAGTAACAAGAACGTTATTTTCAGAAGATATATGATAGAAATCGCTGCTTGTCAGGTCAACTTTTCCAATTCATCTATCATAGCTTCCGTCATTATTTTTATCAACATAGAATGAAACTTTCTGCTCATCATCTATTGTTACAAGTAAATCTTTGTCAGTAGGTGAATCACTAACAGTAGCATAATCTGTTATAAGACCATAGTCGCCGTATTGAATCTCTCCATTTTTGTCCGTTATGTAGCGTTCTGCACTGACACTCAATTCAATTTTGTCATCACTTTTCAGCAGTAATCCATTTTCAGTAACTTCAATGCTAAGGTTCTTATCAATATCACCCCATATATTCCACTGGAAATACGGCGCAAAATTATACGTTCCCTCCTCCATGCTTATCCATACATCTGAATTAATGGGGAAATCACCCTTATTGACTATATTCACCATATTGTCGCTTATATCCATAGAACCGCTTAAATCTGCATAAACCTCTTTTGTAGTATCTGCTAATGTTATATCTATTAATCTTTTAGAATTTGAATATCCGAAATGCTTATATTTCTCATATTCTCTGTTCATGTCTACATTGATATAATCAAAATCAGTCACACGAGAAGCCCTTCTTATTCCACAGCAAACAGTATTTTCAATGGGTGTTTTAATTCCCTCTTTTACACTGTACGCAGATGTATACTCTGTTCCAACAAAACGAAATTGAGTTTTATCCCCACTGATTTCATCAGAGGAATTATTTTCGTCATTAGAACAATGTGTGCAATTATCACAAGTAATTTTATGTGCAGATGTATAGGTTATATCATGGTAACAGGGATGAGTACAGCATTCCTTTGTCTCGGAATTGATAGCTTCTGAACTATCAGCAAGTGAATCCACATCATCATAATTATCCTTTGTTCCCTCGGTGTAAAAAGGTGACATAGTGGTAAGCATTGCAAGAGATGCAAGCAAAGATAATAATTTTTTCATAGAAAATCCTCCTTTTTATTCGATAGATGATATTATTTTGTCGATTTCCTCATCGCTGAGATACTGGAAATCGTAAATAGCAACAATGTCATCAAATTTGTAAATAAGCCAATCCGCATTTTCATCGTTGATATAAGTGGCAATGTGTCCGTTTACGTGTATAACAGATTCATTTGGATTAACGCCGTCAATAGTAAGACCTCTGCTAAGTGACATAAATGAAATATCAACCTGACCTTTACCGTCGCTAAGAGTTACAAGCTGCTCACTAACCCGTTTTTCAGTAATTTCAAATCCCTCAGGAAAATACATAGGCGATTCTATTTTCATCCCCAAACATTCATAAAATTTTTTCACGCCATATGAATCATATTTAAAAGAATCCCTTGTTTTATCATCAGATTTAAAAAAATCAAAATATATTTTATCATCATTTTTTACGACAAGTGTATATAAATTTTCACCATAGGCAGAATAGCTGATTACATTACTGACTACAAATACTGCACATGCAACTGCCACAAATCCCTTGATATAGCTTAAAACAGGCTTTTTCTGTTTATATGCCGTGACCTTTCTGTACTCATTTTCAATATCAATATCAGTCTGCGGATAATTTTCAGCCTCTGATATAGCCATAACAAGCTCATTTATCAAAGCAATATCGGGATTATCTTTTTTCATTTCGGCTTCAAGTTCTTTTCTGAGTGCGTCAGCAGATTTCACAGAAAAAGAATTATCTTTAAGAAGCATATTAATTAACTCATTCATAACAATTCCTCCCTGTGTTTTTCTAATCTTGACTTTAATCGCTCAATTCTTTTATATATAGCTGCTTCTGATACAGCAGATTTTTCGGCAATTTCTCTTATGGTTTCACCATGCAGATAATATTTTTCAAGGAGAGAAAGCTCGTCCTTTGTAACATATGTGTCGATTACCTCGTAGCTGTCAGATATAAAAGCCCTTTTATCTTCAATAGGTTCGTCAAGGGAATCCAGACTTATATCGCTGTTATGCCTTTTAAGATATCTGCTAATAACCTTGTCGGCTGTCCTGTAAAGCCAAATAACTGTATTTTCCGTTAAATCAACCTTTTCAAGCTTTTTGTAAAGTATCAGAAAAACTTCCTGAACACAATCACTCGCAGACTGCTCATGACGCAGTTTTACCCGACAATAATTATATATCTGTCTATAATATTTTTTGAAGAGTATTTCATATTCATCGATGCGCATCTGTTTCCCCCTCTCTATAAATATAAATGCAAAAAAACGCATACTTTTAGACAACAAAAATTATATTTGTATACTTGCCTAAAAATATGCGTTCTAATTTGTATGTTTATACAATAAAAGCTCCCCTTTGGGAGCCTTTATCAATCTTAAAGTGGGCCATTAGGGACTCGAACCCCAGACCGTCCGGTTATGAGCCGGATGCTCTAACCAACTGAGCTAATGGCCCTTGAATATGAAAAACGGAAGTCAAAGCGACTTCCGTTCTTTAGTGCCGGCATTGAAATAATTTCCCGGGCCGTCGCCAGCCAAGTATCGTCTTCGCTACAGAGCTTAACTTCCGTGTTCGGAAAGGGAACGGGTGTGACCTCTGTGCCATAAACACCGACTCTTAAAAACTGAATCAAGAATGAGTAATGCTGTTCAAGAGAGAACAATTAGCAATAGGAAAAGCCCTCGACCGATTAGTACCAGCAAGCTGAACGTGTCACCACGCTTACACTATTGGCCTATCAACCTCATAGTCTATGAGGGGTCTTAACTTAAAAAGTGGGATATCTAATCTTAAGGGCGGCTTCACGCTTAGATGCCTTCAGCGTTTATCCGTTCCGCACATAGCTGCCCAGCTGTGCCACTGGCGTGACAACTGGTGCACCAGAGGTGCGTCCATCCCGGTCCTCTCGTACTAGGGACAGCTCCTTTCAAATATCCTACGCCCACGACAGATAGGGACCGAACTGTCTCACGACGTTCTGAACCCAGC
>CALGTV010000037.1 GCA_937902395.1 uncultured Ruminococcus sp. | reverse complement strand
CCTTGACATACATCATTTCTGCTCATCATCTTTGTCTACTAACATTTTAGGAATTGGTATTATTTACTGTCCTTTTTATCGTTTTTGGATGTCATAACTGCGGAAAGCTTCTGAGAAAAATATTCATGATTGAAAATCAGCTTTGCAAATTTATTATTTTCTGATTTTTTGCCGAAATAATCATATGCCATGATTACACCGTATGCTCCAAACCCTATCATTAATATGAAATACGGCATTGCGTACTGTGATTTTGCCTCCGCAAGAATGTGATATATTACGCCGCCTATGATAACAACAGGAAGTGTTATACTGAGGAAGTTTTTATTTTTAAGGCAGGCAAGAAGTCCGACAAATACAGCGGCAAATATAAACTGTGCAAAGTAATCCATGTATTGCTTTACAGTGTCCTCACCGTCGGTGCATACCCATTGGGCAAGAGCTGTTCTTGGTTTATAATTATTGCGAATCTGATTATTCCATATACTTTGATAAGATGTTTCATTCCACTGAGACATGAATTTTTTATAGAAAAATTCCTTTCGATATTGGGGGTGTTCTTTGAAATAATCAATTCTTCCTTTGATTTGTTCCATTGACTTTTCACTTGCTTTATCGGGATTGAAATTGTTCTCAGCAAATATATCTATTGTATAATATGGACTATACCACCCTGGAGCATTGCCAGCCTCGTGGAGTCCCATTGATATCCATGAAGTAATCGGGATAGATTCGCCTAAATCAACATTTGCACGTTTTTCGTAATGAGATTTTACAGCTGGATTTACAGCTAACGCAAGCGCAATGGATGCCGCTATAAACAATATATCACGAACAAATTTTTTTCGCTTGAACATTGCTGTAAATGTTATACAGCATATTGCTACAAGAACTATGAGATAATTCTGTTTTATCATAACTGCTAAAGCTGTGCAAATTACGGAAAAGGGGGCATATATGATCTTGGCCTTTTTCAGATAAAGCACCATAAAGAACAGACCGTATACCGCAAAGGCAAGTCCCGGAATAAAGCCATAAAGGAATGAACAGAATATAATAGGCTGAGCTGCAAGGATAAATAAAAGTGATGTAACTGCGCATACTCTTTCATCATTGAAGATGTGCTTGTTCATGAGAATCAGAGCGCCATAAGTCGCTGCAAGAAGAAATACATTTATTACCTCAAGAAAAAGCAGATTTTCAACAGGTCCGAAGATGTGTGCAATACGAACAAAAAACTCATTGAAAAATACATATCCCAGCTGATATGAGTAATTCCTGAAATACCGTTCACTTTCGGCAAGAAATTCGAAATCATTGTTATATGCGCTTAAGGCTGCTTGCGTAACTCTGTATGAATCTTCTGTTGGTGATAAATTAGAGGAGAATATCCATATTGTGCCGATTACAATTGTCCATGTTGCAGTAATTGTGACTTGTGCCCATACAGGAATTTTCTTTATAAGCGGCAGCAGCAGAGATATAAATATAAAACCGCAGACAAGCCATATTGCATTGGCAAACACATCGTCGCTGTAGTATACAACCGTTTCCCAGCCCTGCCTTACACGAAAAAGAACACTATCTATAGTATTTTCTTCCATAACAATTTGCATATCAGAAGTACCAAGAAGACTTTGTGTTGTAAGTATTCCCATTACAGCAAGCATGATTACTGCGACAATTACTCTTGCAATGGTCATGAATTTATTATCTGGAATCAGATTGACTTCGCTTTTTTTTATTTTTGTCATATTATTTTCCTTTACTTCGTTATTTCTTTTCTCATTACAATAAGATCGTATGTATCGATTAATTCATCATGGTACATATCGCCGGCTGATTCGTTTTTTAAAGTGCCGTTACCGAGAAGAAAGTTGTTTAGTGAAACCAGATCTGCAACAGTGAATTTACCGTCTTTATTGACATCTCCTGCAATAGTTTCAGCAGATTCACTTTTTACAAGTATATCGGTTTGGGTCATAGTCATAGTACCACTAAAAGGATATATTGTAATACGGTTAAGGTCAGTATAATCAAGTTCAAGCTGTTCAAGGGCATATATGATATCATCTGCAAGAAAACAAGCTTTTTCGCCATTAGAGTAAAATGGCTGAACAGGTTGCCATACAGATCCGTCTGTCCATTTCTGCAAAACAATTACAGGAGGATTTGAAGCTGTATATTCTACTTCTATGGCATAGCTGCTGCCGAGAGATTTCAACTCGGCGCCGTCAAGTACGGCAGTATTGCTCCAGTCAGGCCAGCTGCCGTCTCCGGTTGCTTCGCCAGTGAAAATGTTTTTATGAAGAGAATAATCAGTACAAGGATATTTTGCAACGCATGTATATATCATATTTCCTTTGGGAGTTTCACCTTGACGTTCAAAAAGTTCTGTAAGAGTAACAAATTCGTATCCCTGTTCAACAAGTTCAGGCATGACTATTTCAAGAGCCTCAACAGTTTGATCGTTTCCTGCTGCATCGTGAAGCAGAACAATTATACCATCTTTTGCTCCGTTAAGTATTGATTCAGCGCGCTGTTGTGCTGAGACTTCGTCCATATAGTCTTTGCAGTCGATACCGCAGATAAATGGCAGGTCAATGGTGTCATACATTGTCTGACTCACATCAATGAAAGGCGGTCTAAAGAATTTTGGCATTTCGCCTGTAATTTCCATAACTTTTTCGTTGACATATTCCACTTCTGCGGTTATTTCCTCAGGTGACATACCGCCCATATTAGGATGAGATTTGGAATGGTTGTTTATTTCACAGCCCATATCATAAGCGCGTTTAACCGATTCCGTACTTTCTTTATTTATATTGTCACCGATGAGGAAAAAAGATGCTTTTGCGTCATATTCCTCCAAGATATCAAGTATCTCATTGGTTGTTGTTGTATTCGGACCATCATCAAAAGTCAGAGCAATAAGCTTTGTGTCGTTTTTATCAGCAGCATTGACAGAAAATGGTACAAGAACGGAACTTATACTCAAAACAGCCGCTGTAAATAACGATTTTAAAATATTTGATTTCATAAGCATCACCTTTCGATTTTTATTTCATAATCTATTATATAATTATATCATAAAAGTAATCTTACATCAAGCTTTTTGATAAAAAAGAACGCCGAAAAATACGACGTTCTTTGTGAATATGTTTTTTATTCTTCTGCATTTATAGAATTTTTAAAACTTTTTTCTTTAAGTCTTTTTTCGAATTCTTCCACAGGCAAAGGCTTATCAAAACAAAAACCCTGTGCCTGATAGCAAGCGTTCTCTTTGAGAATTGCAACATGATTTGTTGTTTCAACTCCCTCAACAAGACATTCAAGACCAAGGCTTTGTGCCATTGTAATAACATTCTTGAGCATAGTTATTTTCTGACTATTATAGGGATCATTTTCTTTCGGGAGGAAGCTTTTATCAATTTTCAGCGTATTCCATGGCAAATCGCGGATAAGATTAAGTGAAGAATATCCAACGCCGAAATCATCTATGGAAGTACTGATACCTACGTTGTGAAGTGCTCCCACGATTTTTTTCAATTCGTCAAAGTCAACATCAGAAGTTGTCTCAGTCAGTTCAATTTCGATGTACTGGTGAGGAACATTATATTTTTTGAGTGTATTGATGATTCTTTCTGAAAGATTCTGTTTACCAAGATGAATGCGTGAAATATTTACAGATACTCTGACTACTTCAAGTCCGTTATCAAGCCATCTGCGAATATCTTGGCAAACATGCTCAAGCATATAGAAATCCAGAGTACAGATATTATTGCTTTGTTCAAGAATAGGTATAAACATATTTGGAGGGATAAGCTCTCCGTTATGTTTCCAGCGACAAAGAGCTTCTGCGCCATTGAGAGAGTATCTTCTGAGTTCTACTTTAGGCTGATAGTATACAAGAAATTCCTCATTTTCAATAGCTTTCAGGAAGTTCTCTTCAACAATACGCTGATTTTCAATCTGCTCAGCTACACGTTTATCATAGATAATAGAAGTAGAATTGGCAGTCTTTTTCATTATATTGTAAGCGCTTGTTGCTCTATCAATAATCTCTGAAACAGTTTGACATGTACCTGTAATATAATAAAAGCTGAAACGTGCGGAGATTTTAGCATAAGGTTCATCAGGATTTCCTGTTTCAACGGAAGTATTTGTAAGATAATTTTTAACAACTTCAGACTTGTCTGCTTTAAAAAGATGCAGAAAATTATCTCCTCCAAGTCTGCAAAGACAGCAGTCATCACCTGAAAGAGCAGAAAGGCCAAGCGCAAATTGTTCCATTATTTTGGTTCCCTGTTCTCTTCCAAAAGCTTTGTTTATGAGGGAGAATTTCTTTAGATTAAATCGACAGCAAATATATTCTGCGGCTTTGTTTTCGCGGATTAATTCGCGGAGTTTTATTGTGTAGTACTTAATATTGTACACAGCTATATCTCCGTCATAGAAAGTCAGACGGCTGCAGAGAGCCATGCTGCGCATTCTGCCGTTAAACACAAAAAGAGTTACAATAAATACATTGATTTTTTCGATTTCTGTTTCAGACCATGGCTCAGCCTCTTTTGCAGGATGAACCTTGTATATTACAGTTCCTCCAGGAGTTTCACGGGTAATTGTAAAAGGTTGTGAATTGTTATATCCGTCGGATTTAAAATAATCAATAGAATTTATAATGGGTTTCTTGTTTGGTAAATCTGGGTATTGTATAAATGTTACTTCCAAACGTGATATTCTCAAAAAGTTGCACATATTTACACATGCAGATGCTATATCAGGATGTGTAGTATCTGTAGGAACTTTTTCCATATCGAGAATAAAGGTGCTCAACAGCAAAGAAAAATTTTTCTCATAGTCATCGTTACTCATAATTATTACCCCTTACATCAAGCTGCGGAATAGTCAGCCGAGCTTTGAATTTGTTTTCTTCTGTTACCCCGAAATCAATAATACCATTTAACTTGTTGAATATTGCTTCCTTAATTCTTACAGAGCCTGTGTTCTCTGAATTTGAATTTTCGGAAAAGCAGTTGCTCATAAAATCTGCAAGTTCGCCGCACGAAGCTTCTGTTTCAGCAACAATCTCCATTGAAAGCGTATACAGATAATATTCTTCTATACATGAAAAACTTATTAGCATGTTATTTATGCTGCAATGTTTTACCATAAATGATATCAAACCTTCAATGACAAATTGTATTATTTTGGGGTTGCCAAGAAGTTCGTCTGGAATAAGACTTAATGTCTGTATATCGAGAAGAATATTCTGTTCATTGCAGATAGTTTTAATACCAGCCATAACTGTACTGGTCATTGCATGAGTATTATAGATCACATCATTTCCGAAATCGAGGATAGTTTCACCTGCGTCTACATACGAAGAAGAAAGTCTTAGACGATTACTTTTTATCAGAATATTATTTTTATAAGCGATATTTGAAAGTATCTTTGCTATTTTGAAAGAATAATCAGCAGCTTTCTGCAATTCTTCTATAGTCATTTTTTTAAGATTTTCTGTGACTTCAGAAAATTGTTTTTCAGATATATTCATATCCAATAGGTGTTTTTTTACATTTTCCTCATCCTCATCAGTACAGACAATCTGACCGCAGACTAAAGAACCGATAATAATATCCTCAAGCATAATAGGGCAGGAAATTTCATATAATCCTGCGTAGCATTTGTAAATACAAGGCTTATCGGTTTCAACAGTTTTTATCGAACCTTGTTTTGAATATTCCATACATTTTGATACGTTTTCAGCTGATTTTCTAATTAGTTTTTTGCAGATGAGACTGAAATTTGAAGATTGTGTAACTTGTTTTCCCTCTGAATCAGTTATTACAGAAGCAATTCCTGTATATTCTGAAAAAGCATCTTGAAACTCCTGCAGAATTCTTGTATCAAAAAGTTGACTTATAGAAATTTTGGACATTAATATCACCTCGATGCAGATACATTTACATATAGGATTCTCCGGAAATTATATTCAAAGCCTGAATTTAGTTTGAAGAGAAGCCTGATAAGCAGATATTTTTCTATATTTTACCAAACGCATCTATACTACATTTTATTATACCATAGTAAAATAAAAAATGCAAGTTTTTTGGAAAAAACCATAGGTGCACAAAAGAAAATATGTAATAATGCACAAATATGTAGGGGTAAATTAGATGAAAAAGTCAAAATATTTGTGATTGAATTATGACTTGAATAAATAGGATTACAAATAAGCTGAAATGTTATAAGTTTTTGCTGTAAAAATTCTGATTTTATAAAAATTTTTGGAAATTCTATAGACATTTATAAAAAAATGTGATATAATATTGTTAATAGTGGTTCCGATTTTATCAGAACCAAGTCTCAAAAAGATTCGGGTGTTATAATTATGAAATCCACAATAGTAAGAATTTTAGCCGCAATGACAGCTTCTGTATCATTATTGTTACCTCTTTCCGTTTTTGCTGAAGATTCAGAAAATGTTTCTGAAGCACAACTGGAAGTAGGCGATTCCGTTATTTTAAGTCAGGATTTTAATAATTACGATGTTGGAAAGTGGTCTCCATTCGGAGGCGGAAGTCTTGCATTGAATGAAGAAACCGGACATTCTGGTAATCAGAGTCTGAAAATTACAGGACGCAAAAATTCATACGACGGGCCGTCTTTGTATTGTGATTCTCTTGTGAATCCGGGTGATGCATATTCTTTTGACGGTTGGGTATATCATGAGGGCGAGCAGACAGAAACTTTTTCCTGGACAATTAGAACACGTGATTCTTTTGGAACGGATAATTTTACTCAGATTGCGTCTGCCGAGATCGAACCAGGTGTATGGACAAATATTTCAGGTGTTGCCCAG
Source organism: uncultured Ruminococcus sp. (assembly GCA_937902395.1). GTDB lineage: Bacteria > Bacillota > Clostridia > Oscillospirales > Ruminococcaceae > Ruminococcus. Next base: position 22,267 of record CALGTV010000037.1, on the reverse strand, counting down.
ATATCTGAGGATTCAATTTCTTCTCTAATATATTTTGAATGTGCAAATGCTGAACTTGATTTTTCTATTGATGATGTTATTATAATGGGTAATGTTATCGATAAAACAGAAAAAGTTGTATCAGATTTTCAGGAAAAATATCATATGGACTTTGAAGAGAACTTTGAACAATGGGTTGCACGAGGTGATTTAAAAGTTGTTCATACTGATGAATACAGCCATTCAGGTAATTATTCCATATATGCTACTAATCGTCAGAAAGTTTGGAATGCTCCTACAGTTCTTATTTCCGACAAAATCATCAAGGGAGAAAGTTATTATTATTCTGCCTACGTAATGTTTAATGGGAAGGATTATTCGAATTCTCATGGGTTTAGAATGGAAGTGCAATATACCCTTGATGGTAGTGACCAGTTCAAGCTTATATCCGCCAAAACACTTAATAAAGGTAAGTGGGCAAAGATTGATGGATATTTCACAGTTCCTGTGGAAGCTGAGAATATTTATCTTTACATTCAGACTGATAATCTGGAGGAAGGTTGTACTGAAACTATTGACGACCTAATGTCCTATTATGTTGATAATGTTGTGATATGCAAGGCGGAAGTAAAGAAGAAAGAGTTGATAACGCGTAATGTTATTATCGGGATTTTTACAATTGTTGTCCTTGCGGTTATATTTTTCATAGTAAGCGCTGTATATCGTCGATATAAGAAAAAGAGTGAGGCTCTTGAACTTGTATCTCTTGACGCTATGACAGGTGTTTATAACAGAAATACTTACGAAAAGAAGATTGCTGAGCTTGAATCAGAGGGAGAAAAGTTTAAATCGCTGTATTTTGTCCTTTGCGATGTTAATTTCCTGAAATATATTAATGATAATCATGGGCATGAAATGGGTGATGCTGCAATTATAAGATGCGCAGAAATGCTTACCCGTATAATTGGCAAAAATGGCAATGTTTATCGTATAGGCGGCGACGAATTCGTGTGCATAGCTGAAAATGAATTCAAAGATGCGCTTCTTGCAGAAACTGAAAAGGAATCCGCTGTTGATAAGGGTTATCCCTTTGAAATTGCCTGTGGATTTGCACAATATGATGCTGAGAAGTATCCTACAGTAAAGGATATTATAACTCAATGTGATAAAGAAATGTATGCGCACAAGCAAGAAATCAAAGCGCGTAATAAAGAGTTTTCGAGAAAATAATACAAAAATAATACAATAAAGAGGACGGCTTGAAACCGTCCTCTTTTATCGTATATTATTCATATTGCGTATAATTCGTTTCATAGCCATATCCAAGGGATTTCCGAGTACTATTGCAGCTGTGAAATTGCCGATGCAATGGACTATATCAAAGCTTATGCCTCCAAGCCAGTATGTAAGCGCATATGCAGGGGATATGAAAATATAGGGCAGTGCAAAAAGTGCACCGAAGCATAGTCCGAATCCGCCGTTAATTACAGCCCATATCAGCCAACTGTCGATTGTACGCATTTTGTATACCAATAGAGCGAATAATGGCCATACAACAAGATAAGTCGCCCACCAAAGACCAAATCCTGCGGAAAAAAGATTAAGCCATACGTATATATAACAAGCAAAGATACCGTCTTTCCCGAGATTTTTGGTGAATACCATGATAAGCAACGTAACAAGCTCTATATTGGGCAGAAATGCCAGAGAAACCTGTGCAACGTAAAGGATTGCACCAAGGAGAGCGATACGCGTCAGTCGGAGAATATTTTTGTGCTTTACCATCCGATTTTCAGTTCGAGAAGATAGACGTCTCCGTCCTCTATAACGATTTCGTCAACTCCTGTAACGGCAGATTCACCGTTTACCATGATACACCACCATGATTGTTCTTCATCGTTAGCTTCAAAGCCTTTTGCAGATTTTATGAATCTACCGTAATCGGATGTTTCGAATCCGATAAGTTTTTCACTTTCAAGGAAATTTCCCAGATACTCTTCATCTGTGGTGTATTCCTGCTTGAAATTATAATTATCTCTTTCGGATATAATCTGTACTGTAATGGATTTTTCGCCCTCTGTTGCTTCTTTCTTTGTGGATTCTCTCAGAAACCACAATCCAATGCAGAGAAGTGCAAGTATTAGGACACCTGCAATGCCAATGACAATTTTTTTAGTGTTTGACTTCTTTTCCATTTTAAAATTCCTTTCATATTACGGGAAATTAAAGGCTGAAAATCGCACAGGCATTACAAAAAAGCTCTCCGAAAGTATAGAAATACACACGGAGAGCGATTTTTGCATAACAAATAAACTACAGTTCATCGCTCGTAAACTGTAGTCAATGAAGCGACCCGACTTAGCACTCATACGGCGCAATACGGTAGCGTGACTGCGCGGGATTCTCACCCGACTTCCCTTATTTTACTTTTGAATTATATCATATATTCATCTGTTTGTCAAGATTATTTCAGAATAATTGATTCTCCGTCACGGCTGATAGTTGTATTTTCAAATTGGCTACGGACGAATTTGGTGTAATCTTCGGGGTTTGTCAGTGCCGGGCTGTAATGGGTAAGCCATAAGGCTTTAGAATTGGACTTTTTGGCAATTTCAGCACTTTGCGAAAAGACCATATGCCCTTTCTCCTTCATTTTTTCGGTATATTCATTGTCACCATACATACCCTCGCAAATGAGCAAATCAGAATCAGCGGCGAAATCAGCAAGCTCTGAAAAATAGCGTGTATCTGTAATATAAGTTACCTTTATAGCCGCACGTTTTTCGTCTGTTACCATGTTTGACGTTATAGTTTTTCCGTCAATTGTAATTGAATCGCCAACGTGTAGCTGTTTCCAGTATTTAACATCTATTCCCAGTGCACGTGCTTTTTCCGGATTAAATACGGGTTTGCGATTTAATATAAATGAGTAGCCGAGGCAATCAATACTGTGGTCAAGCGGCATTGAAGATATTACAATTTCGTTCCAATTGAAATGGGATTTTGCATTCAGCGGCAGTTCGTGTATTTCTATACCAAAGGGAAGTACAGGACAGATACACAGCAGATGTCGGATAGTATTTGTTATTCCCTCGTGTCCGTAAATTTTTAAAATGTTGGTTTTTCCGCAATTGCCAAGGGAAAGAAGAAGTCCCGGCAGCCCTGATATATGGTCTGCGTGGGTGTGTGTAATAAGCAGGGTATCAAGGTGACTGAGCTTTAAATTATGTTGATTTATGGCTATCTGCGTGCCCTCGCCACAGTCAATAAGGCAGGCTTTTCCGTTATATTCCAGCCACATACTTGCAAGCCAGCGTTCTGGGAGGGGGAGCATGCCGCCTGTTCCAACAAGAGTTATATTTATCATAATGCACCTGCTTTCAAATAAGATAAAAAGATAACCCTTGAATAAATCAAGGGTTATCAATACATCTATTAAATTAGATGGCGCGGATTGAGAGATTTGAACTCTCGCGCCGGTTTCCCGACCTACTCCCTTAGCAGGGGAGCCCCTTCACCACTTGGGTAAATCCGCAAACCGACGAAAAATCGCCGAAAATAAATTGGCGGAGAGGGTGGGATTCGAACCCACGTGACCGTTAAGTCAAACGGTTTTCAAGACCGCCTCGTTATGACCGCTTCGATACCTCTCCATTTTTTATCAGCTGAATTTCACTCTCGTGTTCCAGCTTTATTATTATACCATGTTTTTGTTGCTTTGTCAATAAAAAAATAAAAAAATATTGCACAAATAAAATTCAACATTATTGTGCATAATTTCTAATCGGTTTTTCGGAGTGAATAAATGCGGGGAGAAGTAAAAGTTAAATGAATAAAATTAAAAAGAAATTAAAAAATAGACTTTACATAATGGCAATTTTAGTGTAAAATAAATGTAGTGAGTATCTGTGTTTGTTATTGTATTTTATATAAGTACAGATTTAGTATTTCCTTGCGGAAATATTGCTTGCTCAATAGTATTAAAATCTATAATTCAAAGAGGTGCAAATTATGGAACCAATTTACAAGAGAATATTGTTAAAGCTCAGCGGTGAAGCCCTTGCAGGCGATAAGAAAAGCGGTCTTAACTACGATGTTATTACTGATATCTGCACAAGCATAAAAAAAGTTGTTGATGCAGGTGTTCAGGTTGCTATCGTTGTAGGTGGTGGAAATTTCTGGAGAGGTCGTTCAAGCGGTGCTATGGACAGAACTCGCGCAGATCATATCGGTATGCTTGCTACTGCTATGAATGCTCTTGCTGTTGCAGATGTTCTCGAATCCCTCGGTTGTGAAGTTCGTGTACAGACTGCTATTGCTATGCAGGCTGTTGCAGAGCCATATATCCGCAATCGTGCAGTTCGTCATATGGAAAAGGGCAGAGTTGTTATCTTCGGCTGTGGTACAGGTAACCCATTCTTCTCTACCGATACAGCTGCTTCTCTCCGTGCAAGCGAGATTGAGGCTGATATTTTCCTCAAAGCAACTCTTGTTGACGGTGTATACGATAAGGATCCCCACAAGTATGATGATGCAAAGAAGTACGAAAAGCTTACTTTCTCTCAGGTTATCAGCGACGGACTTGCTGTTATGGACTCTACAGCTGCTGCAATGTGTCGTGATAACAAGAAAAAAATGCTGGTATTCGACCTCAGCCGTCCTGATAATATCTATGACGCAGTTATAGGTGCGAACATCGGTACGGTTGTATCTGAGGATTAATTATTATATATTAACATATATTTAACGAAAGGAATGATTTCAAATGAAAGAAACAATCAATTACGCAAAGGAAAAAATGACTAAGAGTCTTAACGCTCTCGATAAGGAGTTTGCTGCTGTTCGCGCAGGTCGTGCAAATCCTGCTGTTCTCGACAAGGTTATGGTAGATTATTATGGCTCACCTACACCTGTAAACCAGATGGCTGCTATTTCTGTTTCAGAGGCAAGAATCCTCGTTATTCAGCCATGGGATAAGTCCTCACTCAAGCTTATTGAGAAGGCTATTCAGGCTTCTGATATCGGTATAAACCCTACAAATGACGGAAATGTGCTTCGTCTTGCTTTCCCTCAGCTTACAGAGGAAAGACGTAAGGAGCTTTGCAAGAGCATTAAGAAGTACGGCGAAGATTGCAAGGTTGCTGTTCGTTCTATTCGTCGTGATACTATGGATAAGCTTAAGGCTATGAAGAAGAATTCTGAAATCACTGAGGACGATCTTAAGGATTGCGAGAAGAAGGTGCAGGATCTTACAGACAAGTTCTGTGCTGACGCTGATAAGGCTGTTACTGCCAAGGAAAAGGAAATCATGACGGTTTAACGGTGGATTATGGCTATCTTCGGTAAAAAAGAAAATTTAACTCTGCCTGCTGAGCTTCCGCAGCACGTTGGCTTTATCATGGACGGCAATGGCAGATGGGCGAAAAAGAGAGGACTTCCTCGTCCCTTTGGTCACAAAGAGGGCGCGAAGAACTTCAAGAAAATTGTCCGCTATTGCAAGGATATAGGATTGAAAAATATCTCTTTCTATGCCTTTTCAACTGAAAACTGGCAGCGTCCTGATGATGAAGTAAATACAATCATGGAGCTTTTCCGTGAATATATTGTGGATGTCCGCAACTTCCTCAGCGAAAATACACGCATGATCTTTCTCGGTGATAAATCAGCGTTTGATGAGGATTTACAGCAGAAAATGATTAAGCTGGAGGAAGATACTGCTCATTATACGGAAATGACTCTTATGATGGCTGTAAATTATGGCGGCAGAGATGAGCTTGCTCATGCGGCAAGAATACTTGCTCAAAAAGCTGTAAACGGCGAAATTAAGCCAGAGGATATAACGGAACAGTCAATTTCTGATGAGCTTTACACTAAAGGAATTCCTGATGTTGACCTTGTAATTCGTCCTTCGGGAGAAATGCGCCTTTCAAATTATCTTATATGGCAGTGTGCATACGCTGAATACTATTTCACAGATATTTTATGGCCTGATTTTACACCTGCTGAGCTTGACAAGGCATTGATTGAATTCGGCAGACGTAATCGACGTTTCGGAGGTGTATGAAATGGCTACACGTTTAATTTCAGCGGCAGTGGGTATTGTTATCATGGTTTCCATGCTGATACTTCACAATACTTTCGTTCTGCCCTTTGTAACAGCTGGTATAATTGTAATTATGCTGTATGAGCTTTTGCGTGCAGTAAAACTTGAAAAGAGTATTGCGATACTTGTTGCTGCATTTACTTACGGAATTACTGTTCCATTTATTTACAGCCCCAGATATAGTATGATTTCGTCTCCTCTGACTTTTGCAGAGTACAGAGAAAATCGCGGTATAATCCTTTTCTTAATTGCTCTAGTATGTTGCTTCGGCGTATTTGTTATCTGGCTTAATCAGCATAAAAAAATACGTTATGAACAGATATTCTTTGCAATTGCCGCAATAATTCTTGTTCCAAATGCTATGAGTACAATGGTTCGTATTGACCGTGATAACCCAAATCATGGAGTATTTTTCCTTGTGCTTGGTTTATGCGGTGCTTGGATTGCGGATTCAGGTGCGTATTTTACAGGCGTGGCTATCGGCAAGCACAAACTTTGTCCTGAAATAAGCCCGAAAAAGACAATCGAAGGATTTATTGGTGGTATAATCTCTACAGCAGTTGTTTTTGTTGCTTGCTTTGCAGTGTACAATAATATGATTGCTAATAATCCTATGCAGGAGACTATCGGAAGCTATATTGCCGTCGCTGTTACAGGTATGTTCTGTGCTGTTATAGGAACGGTGGGAGACCTCACAGCTTCCATGATAAAGCGCCAGATAGGTTTTAAGGATTACGGAAAAATTATGCCCGGTCACGGCGGACTTATGGATCGTTTTGACAGCGTTCTTTTTGTGCTTCCCACATTTTACTGCCTTATAACTATAGCTAATAATTTAAACATATTATAAAGTATGAAAGGCGACTGTGGTTGCCTTTCGTATTTTATGGAAGATTTTTTCATATACTTTTCAAGATGAATTGATTATCCATACGCAAAGGAGTAATAATATTAATGAAAAGGGTTTCAATTTTAGGATCTACAGGCTCTATCGGTACTCAGTCCATAGAAGTCTGTGAAAAACACGGACTTGAAATAATAGCCCTTGCAGCTCACAGCAGTATTGATATGCTGGAGGAACAGGCAAGAAAATTCCGTCCGAAATACGTGGGTATTTACAATGAAGAAAAATACACTGAGTTAAAAAGCCGCCTTGCAGATACTGATATAACTGTTCTCTGCGGCATGGAGGGTTTGTGCCATATCGCTTCACTGGAGGAAAATGATATTGTTCTCAATTCCGTTGTGGGTATGGTTGGACTTCTGCCAACGCTTACTGCCATTAATGCAGGTAAGGATATTGCCCTTGCAAACAAGGAAACTCTTGTGGCAGGAGGTGCTCTTGTAACGTCTCTTGCAAAGGAAAAGGGTGTGAAGATATATCCCGTGGACAGCGAACATTCGGCTATATTCCAGTGTTTGCAGGGGAATAAGCCAGAACAGGTAAACAAGATAATCCTGACAGCTTCGGGAGGACCTTTTTATGGATATTCTTATGAACAACTGAAAAATGTCACAAAGGCTGACGCTTTAAAGCATCCTAACTGGGACATGGGAAACAAGATTACCATAGATTCTGCAACTCTTATGAATAAGGGACTTGAATTCATTGAGGCAAAGTGGCTTTTCGACCTTGAACCAGAGCAGATTGAAATAGTTGTACATCGTCAGAGCGTTATACATTCCGCTGTTGAATACAAGGATTTTGCTGTAATTGCCCAGCTTGGCGTTCCTGATATGAAAATCCCGATACAGTATTCGCTGCTTTATCCTGAAAGAGTAGAATGTCCTACAAAGCCTCTTTCCCTTACGGATTACGGAACACTCACTTTTGCAGAACCTGACAGCAAAACGTTCAAATGCCTCGGTGCTGCAATTGAGGCTATTTCAAGAGGGGGAGCGTATCCCTGTCTTGTAAATTCAGCAAATGAGGAGGCTGTAAGAGCATTTCTCAACGACGAAATACAGTTTGTGCAGATAGGCGAAATTGTTTCTTCCGTACTTGAAAAATTCCCTTATACAGAAATAAAATGCTACGAGGACGTAACAGCAGCAGACAAAGCTGCAAGAGAATACGTCAGAAGCATTATTGGTTAATGGGTTCACTGAAAGGATAATTATGGGTATAATAATTGCATTGATTATTTTCGGACTGATAGTAACGGTCCACGAATTCGGTCATTTTATATGTGCAAAACTCAGCGGAATAAAAGTGCTGGAGTTTTCGGTTGGTATGGGTCCTAAGCTTATACAGAAGCAGAAAGGGGAGACAATGTATTCCCTGCGTGCTCTTCCAGTTGGCGGATACTGCGCAATGGAGGGGGAAGATACATCAGGTGATGACCCCAGAAGCTTCCGAAATGCAAAGCTGTGGAAACGCATGCTTGTACTTGTTGCAGGTGCGCTGATGAATTTCATACTCGGTTTCATTTCTATTATAGTTATGGTCAGCATGATGACTGATATTCCCACAACTCAGATAAAAGGTTTTGCAGGAGTTGTGAACGATGATGGTACAAAAACATATTATGCGGACAGCTATAAAACGGGACTTCTTCATGATGATATAATTATAAAAGTTGATAATACCCCTGTTTACAGCGTTCTTGACTTGAATTTTATGCTTATGCTTGACCCGAATGATACTGACCATGACCTTGTTGTAAAGCGTGACGGTCAGAAAATCAAGCTTGAAAATGTAAATTTCCACAATTCCGAAACAGGAGATAAAATGGATTTCGGACTTGTTTATCTTGAAAAAAATCCTGTGAATGTTATAAGATATTCGGGACAGACTTTCGCTTCCATGGGGCACGTTGTGGGGCTCTCCCTTAAATCCCTTTTCACTGGAGAAGTCAGTAAGGATGAAGTTTCAGGTCCTGTGGGAGTTGTAACCACTATAAATGAGACCACTCAGCAGGCAGAATCTACGGAAGATGCGATATTCAATCTTTTCTATATGATGTCGCTTATTACAATAAATGTGGGAATATTCAATCTTCTTCCTGTTCCAGGACTTGACGGCGGCAGATTGCTTTTCTGCTTTATTGAGCTTATCAGACGCAAGCCTGTAAAACCTGAACATGAGGGATATGTTCACCTTGCAGGAATGATTCTGCTGTTTGGTGTTATGATATTTGCCACCTTTAACGATATTATGCGTTTATTCCAGAAATAAAAACCGTTTATGCCGTACAAGGATTTTTCTTTGTACGGCATAGCTGAAAAGGAGTAAAATAATGAGAAATGTCAAAGCTGTAAAAGTCGGGAACTGTGTTCTTGACGGAAATCATATCTACATACAATCAATGCTCAATGTGCGTTCAGACGATATTGAGGGAAGCGTTAAACAGGCTGTTGAACTTGAAAAGGCAGGCTGTGAGATTGTTCGTGCGGCAATTCCCGATATGGAGGCTGTAAAGCTTATTCCTGCAATAAAATCTGCTGTGAATATTCCTCTTGTTGCGGATATTCATTTCGACTACCGTCTTGCAATTGAAGCAGCCGCAGCAGGAGTTGACAAGATTCGCATAAATCCCGGAAATATCGGAGGACTTGACAGGGTAAAAGCTGTTGTAGACGCTTGTCGTTCAAGGAATCTGCCTATCCGTATTGGAGTAAATTCGGGTTCACTTGAAAAGGAGCTTCTGGCGAAATACGATTCACCAACTCCTGGGGCTCTTGTGGAAAGTGCGCTGAATCATGCGGCACTTTTAGAGCGCTTTGATTTTGATGACATTGTAATTTCTATAAAATCCTCAGATGTAAACAGAATGTTGGCATCCTATCGTTTAGCCGCTGAGAAGTGCAATTATCCGCTTCATCTTGGAGTTACCGAGGCTGGTACAGAGCGCATGGGACTTATAAAATCTGCAATTGGTATCGGCTCACTTCTCTGCGACGGCATCGGTGAGACTATCCGCGTATCTCTTACGGACGAGCCTGTCAAGGAAATTGCGGCGGCTAAGGATATACTCAAATGTATCGGCAAGCGTAAAGGCGTTACTATAGTAAGCTGTCCAACCTGTGGGCGCACAAGAATTGACCTTATTGGTACTGCTAAAAAGGTAGAGGCGGCTCTTGCAGATTCCGAAAAAGATATAACTGTTGCAGTTATGGGCTGTGTTGTAAATGGTCCGGGAGAAGCCCGTGAAGCTGATATCGGAATTGCAGGCGGTGACGGCTGTGCGGTTATCTTTAAAAAAGACGGTACACAACGTAAAATCAAGGAGGAGGAAATAGTTTCCGAACTTCTTGCGGAGGTTGAAAAACTTTAATGGATATAAATTTATCTGAATTTTTAAAGGAATATTGCCCCGATATTCCGGAATCCGTGCGGAATGGTCGGATATATAAGCTAACCTATTCCGACAACCTGAAAAATTTCAATTTTTTTGCGGAATTCAGCAGTATTGTCCCATATTGTGATATATCGGCGTTTAATGCCGCTGTGACAAAGGCATTGGAGGTTGAATCAGTAAGCCTTAATCCCCGATATCCTAAAGAATTGTTTGAATTGTCCTGTATGGGTGATATTATTGAAAGGCTGAAACGTGAAGTCTCTGTTGTGAATGGGTTCCTCAATGATGCTGAAATGGGCATAAACGGCGGAAATATTGATATACAGCTGAAGCACGGCGGACTTGATATGCTTTCAAAATGCGGATTTTCCCGAAAGCTTTCACAACTGATATATAATCAATTTGGTTTAAGCTATAATATCAATCTTGGCGGAGCAGACGCTGTATCAAATGACGAATATGATGAAATCATTGAAAGAGCGGCGGCAGAGCTGCCTGACTACAGTGAACAGCTCATACCTGAAAAATCTCCTGCGGAATTACATTCCGAAGCGGCAGCTGCGGCTGTTCCAACGAAAGCCATTGACAAGGAATCCGCTGACCTTGTATTTGACGGCGAATCTGCTGAAATAATCATGGGCAAGGCAATACGCGACACACCTGTGACTATATCCGATGCTGTGACGAATCTTGGTACTAAAACTGTAATTGTTGGAGATGTTTTCGCAAAGGAGATAAAAGAACTGCGAAACGGAAAAAGTGTAGTGACCTTTAGTATTACCGATTACAGCGGTTCGCTTCTTGTGAAATGCTTTGTAAAGGCCGAGGATAAAGATGATCTCGATAAGCTTGGTGGTATAAAATCGGGTGCGGCACTTCTTGTATCGGGTAAAATAGACTATGACGAATATGCAAGGGATATATGTATACTTGCAAATTCAATTATTAAGGTAAAAAGAAAACAGAAAACCGACAATTATCCTGAAAAGCGTGTGGAACTTCATTGTCACAGCACCATGTCAGCTATGGACGCTGTAACCGACCCTGTAAAGCTCATCAACAGGGCGGCAGAGTGGGGACATCAGGCGATGGCTATAACCGATCACGGATGCGTACAGGCATTCCCTGATTGTATGTATAATATGCCCAAGAACTTCAAAGTCATTTACGGCATGGAGGCATATGTTGTAAATGATATTGACCGTGAGCTTATTCTAAAAAAGCCTGATGACCGCGATTTCAACGATGAGATTATAATATTTGACGTTGAAACAACGGGATTGAGTTTTACAAAGGACAGGCTGACAAGTATTGCCGCTGTAAAGGTGAAGAATTTACAGAATGTTGATACTTTTGAAACTTTTGTAAATCCGGGTATGCATATTCCTGAAAAGATAACGGAATTGACAGGAATCACTGATGAAACTGTTGCAAATGCGCCCTTGGAAGATGAGGCACTCCGCAAATTCATGGAATTCTGCGGCGATAGACCTGTACTTGCGGCTCATAATGCAAATTTCGATATAACAATGATAAATGAGGTCTGCAAGCGGCATAACATAGATTTTGAGTACAACTGGCTTGATACCCTTATTCTTAGTCAGGCTATGCTGCCAGAAATGGGACGGCACAGGCTGAATAATGTGGCAAAAGCGCTGAAATTGGGCAGTTTTGAGCATCATCGCGCAGACGAGGACGCGTTAATACTTTCAAAAATATACATAGAGCTGATAAGCCGTCTGAAAAATCAGCGCGGATTTACTAATATCGGGCAATTGAATGATGTTGTCGCAGATATTGATGTAAAAAAGCTGAAATCCTACCACCAGATTATACTTGTAAGAAATCAGGCAGGACTAAAAAATCTTTACCGTCTTGTTTCCATAAGCAACCTTGATTACTTCTACAAAAAGCCGTTAATTCCTAAATCTTTCCTTATGGAGTATCGTGAGGGACTTATTTTCGGAAGCGCCTGTGAAGCAGGTGAACTGTTTCAGGCTATGCTTGACAGAAAGCCGCAGGAGAAAATCGAGGAGCTTGCAAAATTTTACGACTATCTGGAGATTCAACCTCTCTGCAATAACGATTTTATGGTTCGTGAGGGTGTGGCTGCCGATGAGGAAGAGCTCCGCACATTCAACCGTTTCATTATTGATTTAGGTGAAAAGCTGAATATTCCTGTATGCGCTACATGCGATGTTCACTTTTTAGACCCCAAAGACGCTATATACCGTAAAATAATCCTTGCCAGCATGGGCTTTAAGGATACGGAAAATCAGGCTATGCTCTATTTCCGTACCACTGACGAAATGATGAAAGAATTTGCATATCTCGGCGAAGATAAGGCGAAAGAAGTCGTAATAACAAATACAAATGCAATTGCGGATATGGTAGAGGTTGTACGTCCGATTCCCAAGGGAACATTTACTCCTACTATCGAAGGCGCAGAAGATGACCTTGTCCGTATTACCCACGACAAAGCCTATGAGATATACGGCAATCCACTGCCTGAACTTGTTGAAAAACGTCTTGACAGAGAGCTTTCATCAATTATCAAGCATGGTTTCTCGGTGCTTTATATTATCGCACAGAAGCTTGTGTGGAACTCAGTTGAAAATGGCTATCTCGTGGGTTCGAGAGGCTCTGTAGGTTCGTCCTTTGTGGCATCAATGGCGGGAATTTCAGAGGTTAATCCTCTGCCGCCTCATTATATATGTCCAAATCCTGAATGTAAATACAGCGAATTTATCCTTGACGGTAAATGCGGTTCGGGATTTGACCTGCCGCAGAAAAACTGCCCAAAATGCAATACGGATATGCTGCGCGAGGGGCACGATATCCCATTCGAGACATTCCTTGGATTTGATGGCGATAAAGCCCCTGATATCGACCTGAACTTTTCGGGAGAATATCAGTTCTACGCTCACAGATACACAGAAAAGCTGTTCGGCAAATCGAACGTGTTCAAAGCGGGAACAATTTCAGCTGTTGCAGATAAAACTGCATTTGGATATGTTAAGAAATACTGTGAGGAAAACGGCATAAACCTTAATAACTCAGAGCTTACTCGACTTTCAATCGGCTGTACAGGTATAAAGCGTACCACAGGACAGCACCCCGGAGGAATGGTAGTTGTGCCCTCTGATTATGAGGTGTACGACTTCACTCCTGTGCAGCATCCTGCGGATTCTGCGGATTCCGAAGTCATCACAACTCACTTTGACTTCAATTCCCTCCATGATACAATTCTCAAGCTTGACGAACTTGGTCACGTTGTACCGACTTTGTACAAGCATCTGGAGGATTTAACAGGACTTGAAATAAAGAATATTCCCGCATATGATGCAAAGGTTATTCAGATGTGTACCGATTGTACTGTTCTTGGCGTTACCGAGGAGGATATATTCTGTAAGACGGGAAGTCTTGGCATACCAGAAATGGGTACAAACTTCACTATCGGTATGCTTCTTGATGCTAAACCCTCACGATTCAGTGACTTTTTGCAGATTTCGGGACTTTCCCACGGTACTGACGTATGGCTTGGAAATGCAAAGGACTTGATTGAAAACGGAACTTGTACAATTTCTGAGGTTATTGGTACCCGTGACAGTATTATGACATATCTGCTTTATAAAGATGTTGAGCCGAAAATGGCGTTTCAGATTATGGAGTGGACACGTAAGGGTAAGGCTTCAAAGCAGTTTACTCCCGAAATTATTGAAATGCTGAAAAGCCATAATGTTCCCGATTGGTATATTGAAAGCTGTCTGAAAATTAAGTATATGTTCCCGAAAGCACACGCGGCGGCATACGTTATAGCCGCAATGAAGCTGGGTTGGTTCAAGCTTTACAAGCCACTGGAGTACTATTCCACATATTTCTCAGTACGCGGTGAGGATTTTGATGCAGAGCTTGCTACAAAGGGTATGGAGGCTGTTCGGGCAAGAATTGTTCAGCTTAAAGAACTGGGAAATGACCGATCCAAAAAGGAAAGCGACCTTTATGATATACTTCTCATTACAAATGAGATGATGTCAAGAGGTTATGAATTTTTGCCTATAAATCTGTTTAAATCCCATGCTGTTGATTATCTTATAGAGGACGGCAAATTGAGAATCCCATTTGCCGCAATGTCGGGTGTTGGTGAAAACGCCGCAAAGGGACTTTATGAAGCGGCGCAGGCAGGGGGATTTATCTCCATTGAGGAATTCCAGCAAATGAGTGGTGTGTCAAAGACCACAATAGATATGCTGAAAAGCATAGGAGCTTTTGGTGATTTACCCGAATCTACACAAATGAGTTTCTTTTAACTTGACTTTATTATAATATTATGGTATCATATTATCATAGTAGCACGCTAAAGTGAACAAACTTATGTAAAAGGAGTTTTTTATGAAAAACTATGATCTTATAACTCCCGAGGGCACAAAAGATTTGCTTTTCGGTGAGTGCGTTGTCAGAAGAACAATTGAAGATACGCTGTTAAAGCTTTTCAAGAGCAGAGGCTACAGCGAAATCATAACACCGGGACTTGAATTTTTCGATGTATTCAATATGAAATCCCGTTATTTTCCTCAGGAAACACTTTACAAGATGACAGACAGCAAAGGCAGACTTCTTGTAATGCGTCCTGATTCCACAATGCCCATTGCAAGAGTTGTTGCAACACGTCTACGTGATGCTGAGCTTCCATTGAAGCTTTGCTATAATCAGACTGTATATCGTAATGAATCTGTATTGAAAGGCAGAAGTGACGAAACAGTGCAAGCAGGTATTGAGCTTATCGGCTCTGAGATGAAAATGGCTGATTTGGAAGTCATTTCCGCCGCTGTTGACGCTCTCAATGCATTCGGACTTGAATTCTCTCTTGAACTGGGACATATTGGTGTTTTCAAGGCACTTGTTGAACGTCTTGATGCTGATGATAAGGATAAGGATTATATCCGTAAGCTCATAGAGAACAAGAATTTCCCTGCACTTAATGATTTCCTTGATACATTCGGAAATAACA
The DNA here is from genome assembly GCA_937902395.1 of uncultured Ruminococcus sp. GTDB lineage: Bacteria > Bacillota > Clostridia > Oscillospirales > Ruminococcaceae > Ruminococcus. The sequence continues at coordinate 6,873 of CALGTV010000037.1, read as the reverse complement.
GTGTAACAGTTGCATTGAAGAAACTCCCTGCACTTTTCGGCGGAGAAGAAGTTTTTGAAAAGGCTGAGGAGCTTATCCCCGATGAAAACGTAAAGCGCATACTTGATGAGCTCCGTGAGATTTACTGCGATATTGCTGAAATCTGCGGCAGCGAGGGCAATATTACAGTTGACCTTGGACTTGTAAACAAAACAGACTATTACACAGGTCTTATCATCAAGGGTTATCTTAAGGGACATGGAGAGGAAGTTATTTCAGGCGGACGCTATGACAAGCTTATCTCTGACTTCGGATATGATATTCCTGCTGTTGGATTTGCGGTTAATGTAAATGCAATTTCAAAGGTTATTGAGAGAAATGGAATACTCCCCACAGAACCTGCTCCCGATGTTATCGTATTTGCAGAGGAGGGCTGTGAGGCTGCAGCAATTAAGCAGGCAAGAGAGCTTCGTGAACAGGGATTTATTGTTGAAAATGCGCTGTTCAGCGATATAGAATCAGTACGTGAGTACGCTAAGGAAAAGAAAATCAGTAAGGTTGTAGTAGTAGACTGCAACAGCGAGGAGGACGAAATATGAGCAAGCCTATAAGAATCGCTCTTACAAAGGGCAGACTTGAAAAAGATACGGTAGGACTTCTTGAAAAGCTTGGATTTGACTGTACAGCAGTACGCGAAAAGGGAAGAAAGCTTATACTTCCAGTTCCCGATGCAAATCTTGAAGTTGTACTTGCAAAGGCGAACGATGTTATTACATATGTTGAACACGGCGTTTGTGATATGGGAGTTGTAGGCAAGGATACAATTATGGAGATGAAAGGCAAGTTTTTTGAGCTTGTTGACCTTGGCTTCGGCAGATGTAAATTTGCCCTTGCAACTAAAAAGGGATTTGATTTTTACAGCGGTTATGGAGTAAAGACAATTGCTACAAAGTATCCCAATGTTGCAAGAAGTTTCTTTGAGAAAAAGGGAATGGACACAGATATTATCAAGATTGAAGGTTCTGTTGAGCTTGCACCAATTCTCAACCTTGCTGACGGTATCGTTGATATTGTGGAAACAGGCACAACTTTAAAGGAAAACGGACTTGAAGTAATCGAGGACGTTGCACCTATTTCCGCAAGACTTATTGTAAATACAGTTAGTCTGAAAATGCGTCAGGCTGAAATTGAAAGACTTATCAAACTTATTGAGGAGAATTTATAAATGAAGAAGATTTACGCAAATGGCACAGATGAAAAGGCATTTCTTGCAGAGCTTAACAAGCGTGCAGGTGAAACAAATAAAAAGGTAACTGAAACAGTTTCCGCAATTATTGATGATGTCCGTGAAAACGGCGATACAGCTGTAAAGAATTATACTCTTAAATTTGACGGAAATCTTCCCCAGTATTATGAAGTTCCCCGTGAGGTTATAAATGACGCTCTTACTGAGGCAGATCCCGAATTTGTAACAGCACTTCTCAACGCACAGGAAAATATTGCTGATTTCCACAACCGCCAGAAAGAGCAGGGATTTATTAATCCAAAGGAAAACGGCGTAATTCTTGGTCAGAGAGTACGTGGACTGTCCCGTGTAGGTCTTTATGTTCCTGGTGGCACAGCTGCATATCCCTCCAGCGTTCTTATGAATGCAATTCCCGCAAAAATTGCAGGAGTACAGGAAATTGTAATGGTTACACCTCCCTTAAAGGACGGTACACCTAACAAAGATATACTTGTGGCAGCTGCTATCTGCGGAGTTGACAGAGTATTCATGTCAGGCGGTGCACAGGCAATTGCGGCTCTTGCATACGGTACAGAGGAAATTCCAAAGTGCGACAAAATCGTAGGCCCCGGAAATATCTACGTTGCAACAGCTAAGAAGCTTCTTTACGGCGTTGTAGATATTGATATGATTGCAGGTCCAAGTGAGATTCTTGTAATTGCCGATGAAACAGCTGACCCTAAATTTGCGGCTGCTGACCTTATGTCACAGGCTGAGCACGACGTTCTTGCATCTTCAATTATGGTAACAACAAGCGAAAAGCTTGCAGATGAAACAATAGCTGAAATCAACCGTCAGAAAGAATATCTTTCACGTAAGGAGATTATTGAGAAATCTCTGGAGGATTATGGCGCAATAATTATTGCTGACAGCCGTGAAAAGTGCGTAGAACTGGCAAATGAAATTGCTCCCGAACACCTTGAAGTGCTTATGGAAAATCCTATGGAGCTTCTTGGAAGCCTTGACAATGCAGGTTCAATCTTCCTTGGAAATTATGCGTCAGAGCCTCTTGGCGATTACTATGCAGGTCCGAATCACGTACTTCCTACAAGCGGAACAGCACGTTTCTTCTCACCTCTTGGTGTAGCAAGTTTTACAAAGCGTATCAGCTACACATACTACACAAGAGAGGCGCTTGCAGAGGCACACGATGATATCGTTCTCATTGCAGAAAAAGAGGGACTTACAGCTCACGCAAACGCTATCAAGGTAAGATTTGAATGAACGAGAATATAGTGACAACGGATATAAAGCAGATTAAGTTTGAAAAGTTCAACAAAGCTTTTACCATAATTAATGTTGTAATTGCTAGTTTATTTACCTTGCTGTTTCTTGTGCTGTTTATACTGGTGGAAAGCGGACTTGTTCGCCTTGTAATAAGCGGAATTTGGCTGATAAGTAATGTTATATGGATTTTCAGAGGAGCTGAGAAAAAGCATTTTTTAAGAAGCACACTGAGTTGTATTTTTATTCCTGTGACAATTATGATGATGTCTGTTATGATTGCAGGGGTACATTCTGATTCTCCTTGGAGATATAATTTACAGTTGGATTACGTTAAATATTATAAAAGTCATGCCTTTAAAGTTGCTCCTGAAAAATTACCTGATGATATTAGCGACTATGGCTTTCATTTTGTTGCAACATTAGGGCAGGGAGCAGGACATTCCAGTGTGCGTTTCAAGGCTTCACAAGATGTAATAAAAGCTTACGAAGAAGAATATTCAGCAAAGGCTATATATACATATCCTTACAGCGAATTTGAGCATGGTTACTCAATATACGTTGATGAGATAAGTCCTAAAGCATCGGCAACGTGGGAAGATGATAAAAGTCTTTATATTTATAGTGATACTGATTTCTGGGCTGAAAGCACATCTGCAACAGTTTATGTAACTTCAGCAACACATAATTGTAATCATCCACACAGCACAGCTGTAATAATCGACAGCGAAAAAAATATGATAGAATTTGCTCAGTTAGGATAATTTGGAGTGATAAATATGAGTAACAATTGGGAGAGCTATGTCCGCAAAGTTGTACCATATACCCCGGGTGAACAGCCACAGGTAACGGACGTTGTAAAGCTCAACACAAACGAAAATCCATACCCTCCGTCACCCTCTGTAAGGGCGATACTGGAGGATTTTGAATACGGCAAAATGCGTCTTTACCCCGACCCCGATTCATCGGTATTGGTTGACGCAATTGCAAAGAGATACAATGTAAAGTCGTCACAGGTATTTGCAGGGGTAGGCTCTGACGATGTTTTAGCCATAGCCTTTATGACATTTTTCGGCTCTGAAAAGCCTGTGATTTTCCCTAATATAACATATTCTTTTTATGATGTATGGGCAGATGTTTACCGTATCCCTTACAAGCAGATTCCTCTCAACAGCGATTTCACAATTAACAGAGAGGATTACATTACAGAAAACGGCGGTATAGTTATCGCCAATCCAAACGCTCCAACAGGAGTTATGGAAACAATTGAAAACATTGAATATATCGTTAAAAACAATCCCGACAGCGTAGTTATCATTGACGAAGCTTATGTGGATTTCGGCGGTGAAAGCTGTCTGCCCCTTGTGGAAAAATATGAAAATCTTCTTGTGGTGCAGACTTATTCAAAATCACGTTCAATGGCTGGTATGCGTATCGGTTTTGCAATTGGAAGCGAAAAGCTTATAAAGTATATGAACGATGTGAAATTCTCCATAAATTCATATACAATGAATCCAATTACACAGCTTTGCGGTGCGGCATCAATGGCTGACGAGGAATATTTCCGTGAAACCGTTGACAGAATTATTGCCACAAGAGAGCGTTCAAAGGCACGTCTTACAGAGTTGGGATTTGTATTCCCCGATTCAAAGACAAACTTTATTTTTGCAAGTCCTCAGAAAGTATCCGCACAGGTTATATTTGAGGAACTGAAAAAACGCAATATTTTTGTCCGTTACTGGAATAAGCCCATAATTTGTGATTATCTCCGCATATCCATAGGCACAGATGAGGAAATGGACAGATTATTCAATGCATTGGAGGAAATCATAAATGGATAATATCAGACGAGGTGAAATCACGAGAAAAACCCGTGAAACCGATATTTATATTGTCACAGAGCTTGACGGAAAGGGAAATTCCGACATTGATACAGGTGTGGGATTTTTCGACCATATGCTAACCGCCCTTTCAAAGCACAGCGGAATAAGTATGACTATCAAGGTTAAGGGCGATTTGGAGGTTGACTGCCACCATACAATTGAAGATACGGGAATTGCCCTCGGTCAGGCACTTTATATCGCATTGGGCGGTAAATCGGGAATTGTCCGCTATGGTACGGCATATATCCCTATGGACGAAGCTCTTGCAATGTGCAGTCTTGACCTCAGCAACAGACCATTTCTCGTGTTTAACTGCGATTTTACAAATCAGTCCTGCGGCGGTTACGACCTTTGTATGACTGAGGAATTTTTCCGTGCATTTGCTTTTAATGCAGGAATTACAATGCACATAAATCTGATGTACGGCACAAATGACCATCACAAGGCAGAGGCTGTTTATAAAGCTGTTGCCCACGCTTTAAAGGCAGCTGTGGCTTATAATGCTGACGGAACTACACTTTCTACAAAGGGGGTACTGTAAATGATTGCTATTGTTGATTACGGTGCAGGTAATATTTTCAGCGTAAAAAATGCCCTTGATTATCTCGGACTTGACTGCAAGCTTACATCTGATAAGGACGAAATAAAGGCGGCTGACGCTGTAATTCTCCCCGGAGTTGGTGCATTTCCTGCTGCTATGGCTATGCTTGAAAAAAGCGGACTTATTGACACTATCAAGGAAGAAGCCGCAAAAAAGCCTTTCCTTGGCATATGCCTTGGTATGCAGATGCTTTTTGAAAAAGGCTATGAATTTGAGGAATGTGACGGCCTTGGACTTATAAAGGGCAGCGTTCGCTATATGGACGAACCCGACCTCATTATTCCACATATGGGCTGGAATAAGCTTGAAAAGCTCAACCATTGCCCACTCCTTGAAAATATCGGGGACGATGAATATGTGTATTTCGTTCACTCTTACAAGGCAGAGTGTGCCGATGAAAATATAGCTGCATACAGCGAATACGGCGGACGTGTTCCTGCTCTTGTATTTGACGGAAAATTCGTCTACGGCGCTCAGTTCCACCCTGAGAAATCCGGCGATACAGGACTTAAAATTCTCAGAAACTTCGGAAATTTAATCAAGTAATTTTTTCGGAGGGAAATATGAAAAAATGGTATGATGAAGAATATGAATTTGAAATTGAGGTTGTAAGTTTCCTTCAAGGCAATCATACAGAGAATTACTGTCGAAATGGTGAAGAGGTTGGAGATAAGTACCATTGTACTTATGGCTGTCCCGTAAATAATGAAGGATATGGAATTTGCAGTAAAGCAATGGTAATGTTATATCCTCTTATGGAGTCTATCAGAAGTGGTGGCGATTTAGAAAATCTGGGTGGAGACGGAAAATATAGTAAAAATATTGTCTGTCCTGATGGCTGTGTTATGTTTCGGCTTACTGCAAAGCCACTTGGAAATGAAAATTTTCATAAGGGGGCTTATTGGAAAGACCCTAAAGAAAGTTGATTTATAACAATATACAAAGGAGGACATATATGATAATTTTACCTGCAATTGATATAAAAGACGGTAACTGTGTACGCTTATTCAAGGGCGATTTTTCCACAGTTGAAAAGGTAGCAAGTGATTACCTTGAAACTGCAAAAGGCTTTGAGGCGGCAGGCAGCGAATGGATTCACATGGTTGACCTTGACGGAGCGAAAGAGGGCAGACCTGTAAACACAAAGATTTATACAGATGTTGCCGAAAAGACTAATTTAAAAGTAGAGTTGGGCGGCGGTATTCGCTCACTTGAAACTATTGACGAATATCTCAAAATGGGCATAACAAGGGTAATTCTCGGCTCTGTGGCTTTGAAAAATCCTAAGCTTGTAAGTGATGCCGTTGAGAAATTCGGCAGCGAAAAAATCGTTGTTGGGATTGATGCAATGAATGGTATGGTTGCAACTGAGGGCTGGCTTGAAAGCTCCGATGTGAACTATATTGACCTTGCAAACAAGATGATTGAAGTTGGTGTAAAGTATTTCATCTTTACAGATATTTCCAAGGACGGCACACTCAGCGGCGTAAATGTGGAGCAGTTAAAAGCTCTCGCTGACGCTACAGAGGGACGTGCTAACATCGTGGCAAGCGGTGGAGTTCACACAATGGCGGATATTATAGCCTGCAAGGAAATGGGACTTTACGGCACAATCTGCGGTAAGTCCATTTATAAGGGTACGCTGAATTTAAATGAGGCTATCAGATATGCAACTCAGGATTGATAGTAAGTACATCATTTATTGAGGGAGACCCTTTTGAAAAAGGGTCATCCCTCAAACTCCCTCCCTAAAACTTCTAATGTAATTTTCTATATGGGGCTTTAGCCCCATATAGAAAATTAGACTAAAAGTCTTTGGAAAGGGGTCTGGGGAATAACCTTTCCTCAGAAAGGTTTTCCCCAGTGGGTTTCCACAATCCCCGTTAAATTCCAATTTATAA
>CALGTV010000036.1 GCA_937902395.1 uncultured Ruminococcus sp. | reverse complement strand
ACATACTGCATTTTTGCTCATCATCTTTGTCTACTAACATTTTAGGGATTAGTATGAATTATGGAACCACTTATAATTTTTTGAACGTTGTTCCTAAGAAGTTCATATCTTTCTCTTTTTTCTTCTTTCTGAAAATGTACATCTCTGCTTTGCAATGGATTTTCGCTATAGTTGAGAATTTCATTTCCGAATTGCTCACTTGTAAGGTCAAATACAAATCCGTTAATCACGTTATAGCAATGGTAATTTCCGCCGCTTCTTAAAATTCCGTAAACCTCACCGCCGAAATAATCCTGTACAAGAAATGCTGTTATTGAACATTGTCCCAGTGTCTTATTCTCTTTCGTCCACTTATGACGCATACGTGGAGCACAAGTCTCCGCACACCATATTTCACTTAATGCGTCGTACATATCGCACAAATCACCAATAAAGCCGATATCCGCAGATATCGGCTTTATACCGCCATTTTCCCAGCCGTAAAAATTATATTTCTTCATCTTGGCAAATCATCCTCCATTGACGAATCTCCATAAGTCAGACCGTTGCAATTATAGTATGTCCAGCGGTCTTTTTCATCATCGCAATAAAACAATTCTCCGTCCTCGTATGCCATCCAGTTATCCCATACGGTTTCTGTACAGTTCCACGAATTAAGGAATACCATTTCCTTGCCCTGAGAATTAACCGCAGTATCCATATACACCTTATTGCTGTAGATATACGCATTCTGTCCCCAGCCCTCATCAAGCTTGTTCATTTCGAATGCTCGGTTTATGTTGGTTTCTCCGTTGCGATAGCCTGTACAATATCGCAGTATACAGTCATTTCCTTTGAGATCAACGAAACTGTCGGCATAGTTTTCACCTTTCATGCCCTTACCGTCAAATGTGCAGTACTCAATAAGAGTACCCGTTGTGTACTCCTTTACATCAACATGTTCTGCACCTACGTTTGGACCAATTTGACAGTTGCGGATTGTGTTGTAATCGCATTTGAAGCCATAGCCAGTAGTAGATTTGGAACTGCCCACATACACACCCTCGCCATATTTAGGCGTAATAACTCCTGTATCGTGGATATTACAGCTTTCAACAAGACAATATGAACTGTTGTCACGGAGATGTATACCCTCCGTACCTATATTGTACACCTCACAGTTGATTATCTTTGTATAATTGCTGTTGTCAACAATTATACCCTTTGAAGCATTGGTGATTTTTAAATCACGGAGCTCCCACCAATCGCCTAAAATAGTAAGGGCATAGTGATGTTCAAGGGTTGTACCCGATATAATTGACGGATTATCGGGATTTTCTGAACGAAGTATTATAGGTGCTGTTTCTGTTCCGTCTGCTTCTCCTGTAAATGTCCGTCCCTTTGGAGTTGAGCCGCTGTACACATATTCGCCCTCGGCAAGAACAATTTCATCTCCTGCTTTAGCGTTGGCAAGGGCTGTTTTCAGCTCCTCCGTGTTTGTTACACGTACTATATTTGTCTGAGAAGCCTTAATCAGCTCCTTTCTCATCATTATTACATCAAACACATCAAGCACATTATCGGAGTATAAATCACCTGAGCCAAGAGATTTCGGCACTTCTCCAGAACCCATAATATACTGCGAAAATGACACGAGGTCGGCTGCGGAAAATGTTCCGTCGCCGTTTACATCTCCTCTAAGAGCGGCTGACGCATTAATAGGAAAAAGACAGACAGCGGTAATGAGCGCCGCTGTCTGTCCTATTATAACTTTATTCTTCAACGTTTACTGCCGAAATTACCTCTGCAAGAAGATTTGCAGGAAGCTGTTCATATCTTACAAATTCAAATGTGAAGCTGCCCATGCCTCTTGTTACCTGACGGAGATACATTGCAAAATCATGCATTTCTCTAATTGGAACTTCTGCAACAATCTGTGTAATTCCGTGAGAAACAGGCTCCATGCCGAGAACTCTGCCGCGGCGCTTGTTGAGTTCGCCCATAATATCGCCTGTATTTTCGTCGGGAGCATTTACTTTAAGCTCGCCGATAGGTTCAAGCATAACGGGGTCAGCCTGGCGAAGTCCCTCTTTGTATGCAAGTGAAGCGGCTGTCTTGAATGCCATTTCCGATGAATCAACGGGGTGATACGAACCGTCAACCAGTATAGCCTTTAAGCCTACAACGGGACAGCCTGCAAGTACGCCTTTCTTTACGGAATCCTCAAGTCCTTTCTGTACTGCGGGGAAGTAATTCTTCGGTACTGCACCGCCGAATACTTTTTCTTCAAATACAAGTGTATCGCTTACGCAGGGCTCAAATTCAATCCATACATGACCGTACTGACCGTGACCGCCTGACTGCTTCTTATGCTTACCCTCTACCTTTACTTTCTTGCGGATAGTCTCCTTATATGCAATCTTTGGAACTGAAAGCTTGATATCTGCGCCAAACTTTGCCTTTGCCTTTGCTGCGGCAACTTCAAGATGCTGTTCACCAAGTCCGCTGAGAATCTGCTCTTTTGTTGTTTCGTCCTGAATATATGTGAGAGTAGGATCTTCCTCTGTAAGTCGCTGCATACTTGTGGAAATCTTAGCCTCATCGCCCTGTGCCTTAGCCTTTACAGCCATTGAATAACAGGTGTTGGGGAATTCCATAGCAGGAAATTCAACAATTCGTGAAACAGCGGAAAGAGTATCCCCTGTATTTGCTGTAATCTTAACCGCAACTACAATATCACCGGCGGAAGCAGATGAAGCCTCTGACTGCTTCTTACCGCAGAGATTTACAAGCTTGCCTATCTTTTCTGTGTTGCCTGTAGCGGAATTTACAGCCTCACTGTTAGCAGTAAGCTTACCTGAAATAACCTTTATAAATGACATCTTGCCTACAAATGGGTCAGCAACTGTCTTGAATACGTATGCGGCAAGAGGGTCGCTTTCTGAACAAGCAATCTCCACAACGTCCTTTGCAGGAGTGTATGCCTCAGCAGCATAAACCTCTGTAGGATTTGGAAGAAGAAGCTCGATTTCCTTGAAAAGCATATCAATTCCTGTAAGCTCTGTTGCCGATGTGCACACAACAGGTGTAATTATACCTCTGTTCATACCGTCGTGAATACCGTCGATAAGCTCTTTCTGTGTGAAAGGCTCACCCTCAAAGAACTTTTCCATAAGCTCATCAGAAGTTTCTGCAACAGCCTCTGAAACTGCTGCAACAAGTCCGTCAATACGATACTCAAACTTCTCTGAAATTTCAGCTGTTGGCATATCTGTTTCAACAGCGTTACCCTTGCTGTCATACTTATACGCTTTCATCTCAATGAGATTTACGTATGAAACAATCTTGCCATCACTGATAACGGGAACAACTACAGGACATACTGTAGGTCCGAATACTGTTTTAAGCTCTGTGAGTACATTAAAGAAGTTTGCGTCCTTGTCATCAATTTTTGTTACTACAAACATCTTTGACTTGCCCTGCTTTACTGCCTCGTCATATGCCTTTCTTGTTCCTACCTTTACGCCTGATTTAGCGGAAACTGTAATCATTACAGTATCAGCGGCGCGGATTCCCTCTACCATTTCAGCGGCAAAGTCAAACAAACCGGGAGTATCAAGAAGATTGATTCTATTGTTATTATAATTGAAAGAGGCAAGAGATGTGCTGATTGATATGGCTCTCTTGATTTCCTCGGGATCGTAATCGCATACAGTTGTACCGTCTGCTATCTTGCCCAGACGGTCTGAAGCTCCTGCCTTGTATAACAGTGCTTCTGCCAGTGATGTCTTACCTGAACCATTGTGTCCTGCAAAAGCTATATTTCTTATCTGTGTTACATCATAATTAGTCATTCGTTTTTCCTCCGTTATGGAATTTGCATATTTTTTTGTAATATTGTGCTTTTTTTATAGCACATTTATAATTATATAACAAAAATAGACAAATTGCAATACTATTTTGTTTTTTCTACATTTCTCATTACTTTTTATATGCTCGTTTGTCTATTATGTACAAAAATTCGACCTCTAAAATCTACAGGAGTTAATATATGCGATAAAATATACACTCCGCCATATAATCCAAGCCAAATAATAACATACACTGACATTGTGAAAATACTTTCAGCTTTTACACTGAACAAACGAAAAATCAAATCAGCCACTGACATCGTAAGAAATGCATACAGAATGGGAGAAATTGCCATTGAAAAAAGTCTGAATCGTACTCCTGTGTGCTTTAAAAGTCTGACAATTCGCGATATATTGCCGAAAATGTTGCTTGCATAATATGAAAGTGCAATTCCCCAGAAGCCAATATGCGAAACTGCCACAAGTACAATTGATATTCTTATTACATATTCTGCAAAATAATTTATTGAGGAAAATCCCTGCAATCCCATTCCCTTTATCATAGCTTCAAGTACTATTTCAAGATATATAAATGGTACTACGGGAGCAATTGCCGATATCATGTTTCCGCCAATTTCTCCGCCGCCTAAAATTTCTCCTATAGGTCTGCCGAAACGAATAAGCACTGCTGAAGAAAAAACTCCATATATCATAGTATACCTGATAAGCCTTGATGTTATACTTTTCAGACGTTCCTTGTTTCCAGATGCGGAGGCTCTTGCAGATTCCGTTACAATAATCCCCGACATTGAACACAATACAACGCTTGGAAAGAAAAGAGTAGGTATTACTATTGCTTCAAATATGCCGAACAGTGCAAGAGCTTCATCAAGGGAATCGCCGTATTGTCTGAGGCAAATGGGAACAAGTGCGTCGTTTGTACTGCTGAGAATTGCTGTCAGTACTCCGCCGCTCATTATCGGAAATGCAAATGTGGCATACTGTCGGAATGAAAGTGTTCCTTTTCCCGTACCTTTAACATGTTTTTTCGCAAATAGTACAAGCAGAAAAAGAAATGATGTTATATTTCCTGCAATAATAGATGATATCATTATTCTGCATACTGCGCCTTCACTATTATCGGCAGAAAGAGCCGTCATAATCACTATTGCCGCAGATTTCACAATAAATTCCGCTATATCTGCCGCCGCTGCTGATGAGGCTTTTCGGCAGGCATTGAAATATCCCTTGAAACAACAGGACACTGCACCTGTCACAAGGGCTATGGGCATGAATCTCAGAACCGATACAACCTCTCCGTCTCCGAAAAATTTCATTCCTAATGGGCGGGCAAAGATTATAATAATTGCTGATACCGTAAGACTGAGAGCCATACATAACTTTATTCCGTGAAAAAGCACACGGTTGGGATTTCCGTTATTTTTACCCATTTCCTCCGAAATAAGACGGCTTGTGCATAAAAATGCGTTGCCGTTGGAAATAATTCCCGCAAGTCCCAGAAATGAACCCATAAGTGAAAACATTCCTATTGCAGATGCTCCAAGCTGTCGGGTAATGAATCCGTTTAGTAGCAGCGCGGCTGAATCAAGTATAAGCTGCATAATCGTCAGCAATATTGTATCTCTTACAATCCTGTTTTTAATCATATGTATATTCCTCCGTTTTACATACTCAATACTATGATAAAAAAACAGGGAATATAACAAAAAGGCGGAGGACTTATCCTCCGCCAGAGATTGTCAAAAAAACAAATTCGTTCCGAAATTGCGGGCGGATAATATCCGCCCCTACACAGAATTACGGTATATAGCTTTTTCGACGGAATCCTGTTTTAAGATAATGGCACTTCATTAAGTCTGATATTCATATCAACATCACCCTCAATTCCGTCCATTCTGCCATATGCGCTTGCCTGCCATATTGCAAATTGTCCCTCGTAATCTGTTACATCAACGTAGTGTGCAAGCCATACAGGTCTGTTATTCTTGTTTGTCCAGAAGTTATTGAGGAAATTCTTACTGCTGTAAAGCATACCCGTGTATCCGTTCTTTTCAAGTTCATCGCAGAATGCTTCGAATATTTGGTTCAGGTCATACACATTCATGCTGTACTGCTGGAACTGTCCCCATTCCTCCCAGTCAAATGCTACGGGATAATCAAGCTCTCTGCCGTCAAGCTGTTCAACTATCCAGCGTGCCTGCTCCCTTGCTTCGTCCTCGGTGTTTGCGGTTGTGTAGAAGTATACGCCAACATCAAGTCCTGCTGCTGTCGCATTCTCCATATTCTGCTGATAATAGTCATCCATTACAATTTCGCCGTAATAATAACCCATTCGCATAATTACAAAATCGCAGCCCTGCTCCTTAACCTTTTCATAATCAACATTTGTCTGCCATGCTGAAACATCTATACCATAGCTTACATTTTCATAGCAGTAATAATCCATGAAATCCTGAAAGTTTACTCTTGGATTGTTGTCCTCGGGTGCAGGTATTTCACTGAGCACAAGAACTGTCATATCCCAGCTTGTACTGTTTCCCGACTGGTCTGTTACGGTTGCGGTAATATCATATGTGCCGATATTTGATGTATCAACCTCTCCTGTGTAAGTAAGCACAGGCGCGCGGTCATAGTTATCAACATATCCCACAATAGAGCTGAGATTAAACGGCTGGTCAAGCTTTACATAAGGATTCCAGCCCATATTCAGTATCACGGGATTTGTGGTATCAACTACGTCATATCCGAGCTTGCCCTCGTATTCTTCACCCTCATACTCAAATTTTACCTTTACGCCCTTGTGACCGATTTTCTTTGTACCGATTTTTTTGTCGGGTTCAAGAAGTGTTACATTTGTATCGGTTATAAACTCTGACAATGGTATTTCAGCATATACCTCAACTGTGTCAATATTCTCAAAATATACTTCATCGGGAATTTTTTTGTCTGCAATTGTTGTAGTTGTAGTAGTAGTGGAGACAGTCGTTTCAATCACTGTTGTTGTGTTTATAGTTGCTATTGTTCCGCTTTGTGTTGTTGTCTCCTGATATTCTGTCATTATAGCAGATTCCGTCGTTTCCGCTTTCGGAACTATATCTGAATCTGTACTTACCGTCTTTCCGCATGCTGTCAATGTGCATACTGCTGTCAATATAAACGCAAAAAATAATCTTTTCATAATTCTCCTTAATTGTAAATGCTTATTTATTCAAAAGTCTGTCAATCATAACCTGACGGCAATCATTTTCAAGCTTTTCGTCAAGGGGTGTGAGTTGTGCAACTGTATCGCTGTTTCTGTTTATGCAATATCCAATAATATAATCGGATATTTCCGGATTTTTTGCAAGGCATGGACCATGCATATACGTAGCTATTACATTCTTTTCAAAATATCCCTCGTGACTACTTTTCGTTCTGTTTCCGTGTCCGTACAGCACTTCTCCAAGGGGAGTTTTTACATCATGGGTTTGTCCGCCATGATTTTCAAATCCAACAATATCCACAGTTTTTCCTGTAAATTCAGTACGTATTACAACGTTGCCTATACATCTCTTTCTGCGGTTTGGCTCGGCTATTGTGTAGTAGTCAAACAGGGCAAGTCCGGGGATATCCACACCGTCTGCATCACGGTAATGCTTGCCCATAAGCTGATATCCGCCGCATATCAGAAAAAGGAATGTTCCGTTTTTGTATGCCGCTTCTATGCCGTCTCTGCATTTTACCAAATCCTCAGAAATGTGCTGCTGTTCAAGGTCAGCACCGCCGCCGATATATATCAAATCATAGGCAGAAAAATCGGGCATGAAGGAATCTATGGAATATTTGTCAATCTCGCACTCGATTCCGCGCATTTTACAGCGGTAAGCGATTATTTCCATATTTCCGCTGTCGCCGTAAAGGTCAAGCATATCTGCATACATATGAAGTATTTTTATCTTACTCATTTTTACCTCCGTGCTTCTCAGCGTATCGCTTCAATGCTGAACGTGTGGGCTGAACTGCTGTATAATTTGCTATTACGAATTTTCTGCCCTCAGTTTTTGCAAGTTCTGCAACGGCTTCATCAAGGTCGGGGCGAACTGTTATATTCTCGGCAGGATATCCTGAGCATTTAATTCTTACGGCTATATCATAGGCTCTTGTGCCTGATGTTACAACTCTTGTTACGCGGTCGAATACGCTGAAATTTATATCCCATATCCACGATACATCAAGTCCGTCGGCAATATTGTCATTGAGTACGAAAAGCAATTCCTTTTCCGTCTGCATTTCATTCATAACACGGAGCGTCATATTTGCTCCCACAGGATTTTTTGCAAGATTCAGCGTTGCTTTTCTGTCACCAAGCATAAAGGTTTCCATACGTCCGTTGTTTATAGTGTATTTTGAGATTACGTTATCTGTTACATTTTCGGGGATATCATAAAGCTTTGCCGCCGCTGCAACAGCGGTCATGTTGTAGATATTGTATATGCTGTTAAGCTGTGGTGAATACTCATGACCGTCGGCTGTGAATACGGATTTTTCAAGGTCGATATTCTCCGCTGTGATATATGGCTCGTAATCACCGAATCCGCACTTTTTACAGCTGAATTTGCCAATGTGAGAATACTGGTAATATTCATACTCCAGCGGCTCACCGCAGAATGGACAGAAACGTCCCTCAGAAGCCTCAAAAATCGTATCTGTAGCAAAAGCATACGGCTTTGCATGAAAATATTTCACGTTTTTATTCTTCTCGTTTGCTCTGCCAAGACGGGCAGTATTCGGATCATCACCGTTGAGTATGAGATTGCCCTCAAAAGTCTTACAGAAGCCGTTTATCTTCTGGATAAGCGTTTCCATTTCGCCGTTGCGGTCAAGCTGGTCGCGGAAGAAATTCAGCACAACGAGAGTTTCAAGTTTCAGCTGTGAATACACAACGGGAACATGACTTTCATCTGTTTCAAATATAAGATAATCGGCGTCTACCTTTCCGCTTATATTGCAATGGCGGAGAAGCAGGGAGCAGATGCCTGTATCAAGATTATTGCCCTCTTTGTTTATGATTATCTTCTTGCCGTTCTGCTCAAAAAGCTGCGCAATACAGTTAGTTACAGATGTCTTTCCGTTTGTTCCCGTAACTGCAATTATGGGACAGTCAACTTTAAACATCTTACAGCATTTTCCCTTTGTCAGATGCCATAGCACGATTCCGGGAAGATTTCCTGCATTGCGTTTGAAAAGCCGCAGTACAGCAACTATAATTTTTCCTATGATTATTAATAAACTGTTCAATTTTTTCTCCTTATCACGTTTTATTCAGGATTTCCGAAATCCTGTTTTCTATGCGTTCAAGAGCCTTTTCCTTGTTATCAAGCCAGTCGAGGATATGAAGATTCATAGTCTCCCAGCCAAGTCCCTGTAAAACGCTTTTCTGTGAAAGATATCTGTCCTCGGCTGTTGTATTTTCATATCCCGATTTTGTACCGCAGAAGATTCCAAGAATATATTTTCCGCTGTCGGTAGGATGCGCTATGGCGATATCAACCTTGAAATCGGAGCGTCCAACAGCACAATCAACGGTATATCCGCGTTTTTTCAGCTCGTCGGCTACAATTTTTTCAAATCCCTCCGATGCTGTTCTCGAATTTTCAGCCTTTACGGCGATATCGCCGCCCTGCTCCGCAAATTTCAGGAAGCCTTTAAGTCCCTCGACACCCTCGGAGCGAGTAACCGACAGATTTATCATATCCGAAGTAATGACAGAAAATACAAGCATACGTTTTCTTGCTCTGGTAATGGCAACGTTAAGTCGTCTCCAGCCGCCGTCCCTGTTAAGAGGTCCGAAATTCATTGAAAGCTTTCCGTCCTTGTCAGGACCATACCCGATAGAGAACATGATAACATCACGTTCATCACCCTGAACATTTTCGAGATTTTTTATAATTATCGGCTCATAAAGCTCGTCCGCAATTTTTTCAAGCTGAGGTTCGTTTCTGTATGCCTCTGCAAGCAAATCATCTATGAGATTCTGCTGAGGCATACTGAATGTTACAACTCCGATACTTTCCTTGCGGAGTTCCTCATCTCTCAGGCGGCAAACGATTTCAGCCACAACAGCCTGCGCCTCTGCTTTATTCGTTCTGGTTTTGCTTCTGTCGTAATACCCGTCAACAGCTATACGTGTAACTTTTGATACCATATTGTCTGCGGACGGAAATGTATACAGCTTGTTTCCATAATATTTCGCATTGCTGTATGCAATAAGACTTTCATGCCGTGAACGGTAATGCCACAGCAGATGCTCACTTGGTACGGACAAAGCAAGGCAGTCATCAAGGAGACTTTCCAAATCCTCATTTTCCATATTTCCCTCGTCGCTATGGGACGCGGCAAAAAAGCTGGTGGGAGGAAGCTGTTTCGGATCTCCGGATATAATAACATTTTCCCCTCGTGATACCGCACCTACAGCCTCGCAGGTAGGAAGCTGTGAAGCCTCGTCAAATATTACATAGTCAAACTTGGGATATGAGGGGTCTATGTACTGCGCCACAGATATGGGGCTCATAAGCATAACGGGGCATATTTTCCGCAAAAGCATGGGTATGCTGTCGAAAAGTCTGCGAACTGACATTCCTCTACCGCCGTTCTTTATGGCTTTTTTCAGCAGCAGAAGTTCTGAATCTGCCGATTGAGAATCGGGAATTTTTGCCGAAAGCTTTGCAATAAGTTCCTCAACGGTAAGTCTGCGGAAATTTTCAAGAATCTGTCCGAATTTTCGGATTGTCTCCTCAAATACAGCTCCCTGAAATCCTGCAAGAACCGGATTTTCAGATATGGTTTTAACTGCAAATCCGCGGCAGATATCACATTCAAAGGTTTTTGAAAGGCTGTCCGATTCGATTCTTCCCTCCATATATGCCTGTACTGCATTGCCTGTGCCTAATTCTTCAAGACGGCGGCATATAGCCATAATACCAGTCCATTCCCTTAGCATAGGAAGTGCAGATATGATACTGCGCACCTGTTCAATTGTGTCAGAAATAGGATTTTCACCCATAAGCTTATCGGGAACGAGACAATATTTATCTTTCAGCTCACTGAGAATTTTTTCGCACAAGGAATATTTTTCCGTAAAGGATTCAGCATTAGCTCTGTTTTCAGACTTACGCTGAGATGTACCAAACAGTACTGTTATACGCTGTGAAATATGCTGTTTTTCAGCAGAATTAAAAGGACTTTCGCCGATAAGTATTCGCAGTTTTTCAGATATCTCCACAGCTTTTTCAACTGAGTTCCAGTCGGTATTTTCGCCCATAAGCAGTCCTGTATGACTGCTGAAAATCGTGGCAATTGCGGCAGGAATATTATTTATCGTCTCTGTAAGAGATTTACATTTATTCAGTTTATCGCAGTATTCCGCAAAATTTTCCTTTGTAACAGTATTAACTGATTTTGCATGAGCGCACAATGACTTTACAAGCTTGCCGCTTTTCATAAGCTTTGGAATTACCCAGCTGTTCTGCGCTGTTTTCCACTCAGCAAGGGCATTTCCGCTGTCGTAGCTGAATACCGATGTTTCAAACTCTGACATAATTTCAGATTTCAGCTTTTTCTGCTCATGTCCGTCGTTTATAAGGGATTTTACTGTATCGCTGATTCTGTCCCAGACTTCGTCACTGATAATATCAGAAATAATATCTCCCTCTGAAAGAGAAGCTGACGATATATCGGAAATGGCTTGCAGCTGTGAAATGCTCATATTATTTTTGCCCGAAATATCGCTGAAATATGTTTTTTCACCCTCCACTTTTTCAAGTGCTGTTATAAACTGTGAAAGCGTTTCCGAAAGCTGTTCGCGCATGGCAGGGGTGTATTCTGTAAGACTACAGCATTTCAACGGGGTTCCGCTTATATCTCCGAAAGCTTTTCCCGATGCCCCAAGCTTTTCAAGTTCCTCAATACAGTTCTGATATATTTCCGCATTTACGGAATTGAGAAATTCATTTGTAAAGCTCAGCTTTCCGCCATATTCAAAATATTTTTCATATTTTACGATTGCCTCATATACCGACATTCCAAAGCTTCTTTTACTGTGGATTTCCTTTGCAGATTCATTGAGCTCACGGCGGAGAGCCGCAACTCTTTCTGCCTCTGCGCCGTATTCCTCGGGAGATGCTTTTTTCCCGATATTCAGCACATTGTCAAGCTGATTCAGCACATCTCTTTTCCGCGATTTATTTGAATGGAGTTCAAGACAGAATGGCGAAAGACCAAGCTTTTCCAAACGATTTTGTACAACTTCAAGAGCAGCCATTTTCTCCGCAACAAAAAGCACAGATTTGTCATGATACATTGCATTTGCGATTATATTCGTGATTGTCTGGGATTTTCCAGTTCCGGGAGGGCCGTGAAGCACAAAGCTTTTCCCCTGATTTGCGGCATAAATCGCCCCAAGCTGTGAGGAATCCGCAGATAAAGGAACTGCAAGCTCCGAGGGCATGACGTTTTCATCAAGCTCTTTGGGAGTTATTGATATATCGCTGTCGCTCCACTCCTTTTTGCCCGATACAAGACTTGCCACAACCTTGTTTTTTATAAGGTCATCAGAACGGTTGCATATGTCATTCCACATGATAAATCGGCTAAATGAAAACTGCCCTATAAACGCAAGTTCTTTGACATCCCAACGGGAATTAGCCATAACCGCCTGCCGTACAACACTGAAAATCTGCGGAATATCTACTCCCTTTTCATCCTCTGGAAGCTGTCCCAACCCTTGAATATCAATGCCGAAATTCTGTCGGAGCATTTCAAGGAGAGTTATATTTATCTGTACAGCTTCATCACGGAGCTTTATGCTGTATGACTTATCCTGAATCTTTCGCGTAATATTCACAGGAAGCAGTATAAGCGGCGCATATCGCGGCTTTTCGCTTCTGTCTGTCTCGTACCATTCAAGGAATCCCAACGCAAGATATATGGTATTCGCTCCGTTTTCTTCAAGGCTTACTTTAGCAAGTCTGCGCAGCTTTGACATATTCTTTTCAAGTTCTGCCGCTGTAAGATATGTACGCAAACGACGATTTTTCAGTTCCTCGTCAGCAATTACGGCAATCTGTTCCCTGTTATTTTCAAGCTCAAAAAGTCGGCTGTCAGCAACATTGCTGAACATATCCTCAGGAGCGGGATAAAGCCTGTATTCCTCCCCTCCCGAAAGTTCATCTTCAAGACGGCTTAAATCCGTTGTAATAATTCTTACACTTGTAGATTTCAAGCGAAAATTCAGCAGACTATTTCTCAGGCTAAGGTCAAGAAGATTTCTTTCCCACAGCTTCTGCTTTGTAAGTTTTTCCTGCTTTCCGCTGTCGATAATTATTTCCCCGTTATGTGAGATTTCATTTGGAGCTGAGGTAATTTCCGACTTCTTACGCTCGTCATAATCAACAGCTTTAAATGTTCCCGATTCTGCGATTCTTGACGGAATCGGACGTATGCCGCTTATTCTTGTACGCTTTATATCAACAGCACATACAAATTTTTCAGCATCTCCAAGCTTTGAGATACCGTGAGCCTCTGCATTATCAAAATCAACAGATTTTCCAGCAACAAAATCCGTACATTCCACAACTGAAATTGTGTCAATGCCCTTTGCAGCACGCTTTGTGAGAGCTGTATTATCATAACACAGACAATCGGGGAAGATTTCTTCTTCAAGCCAACAGCCTGCAAATGCGTGGGTGTCCATTAGCACAAGAAGTGGATTCAGCCCGATATATTCAAGACAGGCGCAATACAGAACTGCAAGGTCAAGACAAGTGCCACTTTTTCCTGTAAGTACAGCATCTGGCAGACGTACTCTCTGTGCCGATTCATAGCTTGCAGGGGGCATTGCATAAGCTATATTTTCAGTCTGCAATGCGGCATATACCGCACACATCTGCATTTTAACAACGTTTGAACTGCGGCTCTGATAACCTGTAAATGAGGGATCTCCGCACCATTTTTTCAGATACTCCGATGCCTTGGAAATAATTTCAGCAATTTTAGGATGATTTGGCGTTACAAAGGCACTTATCATCTCAGGAAGTATATTAAGTCCTGTCCACTGGTCATAGGCGAGAAGCTCAATGTTATCCGTAATACTGGCGATGATTTCATTTTCGCATACAGCTTCAATCATCATACAACCTACCACTTTTTCAGTCAATCCGAAAAGATATTCGGGACGGAGAATAATATTCAAAGGCGATATTTCAACAGCTTCGTTCCCTTGGATATCAACGGGGGCAGATTCGTATTCAACGGCAAAATCAGGTTCAAATCTGATTTTAATTCTTATATTTTTCAGTTCCTCAGAACTGTTATTCTTTATTGTTACGCTGCGGAAAATCGGTATATAATTCTGCTGCATTGCAAAATTAATCTGTTTTACCGATTCACAGCTTATTGTAATCAGATTGTTCATATAACACCTCACATTACTGTACAATAAACATACATAGTTATTATATCATATTTCCCTGCATTTTACAACATTTTTTGCAATTTGCCTCCCGACTTTTTTTAGTTAATCGGCTTAATTCCTGTGCATTTTAACGGAACTTGTCCTTATACGGATTTTTTAAGGATTTTCTCTTGACTATAAAGCCAAAAAATGATAAAATAATAATATATGTTCAAAGACAGGGATTCCCTGTAAATTATAACATTAGAGGATTTATTATGAATGTTTCACTTCTTGCATATACTCCCGACGCTGAAAAAACCGTGGCAACTGCCGCAAAGCTGTGCTATTCAAGCAGCGATATCGGCTCTCTCCGCGACGGACTTACTGAGGAAAAAACAGCAAATTTCATAGATATGCTTGTTTCTATCGGTCATGAAAGCGTTCTGGAGCATGTGAGCTTTACTTTTGGCATTGAGGGAATATCCCGTGCCTGCTCTCACCAGCTTGTACGTCACCGTATCGCCTCATATTCCCAGAAAAGTCAGCGATACGTCAATGAAAACGGATTTGAGTTTGTTACTCCCCCTGAGATTGAAAACAATCCCGAGGCTAAAGCTGAATTTGACCGCACTATAAGCCTGATTTCAGACAGCTATGACAAAATTGCCGACATGCTTACCGAATCACATAAAAATCGCTTCATGGCAGAGGGACTTGATGAAAAATCCGCTGAATCCAAGGCGAGAAAGCTTGCCAACGAGGACGCGCGTTTTATTCTCCCCAATGCCTGCGAAACAAAAATTGTTGTTACTATGAATGTGCGCTCACTTTTCAACTTTTTCCACCACCGCTGCTGTAATCGTGCACAGTGGGAAATCCGCGCTGTAGCCAATGAAATGCTGAAATTATGCCTGCAAACTGCTCCAAATATCTTTAAATATGCAGGTCCTTCCTGTGTGGCAAGCGGAAAGTGCCCCGAAGGAAAAATGACCTGCGGCAAGGCGGCTGAGGTAAAGGCATATTTTGCACAGTTTATAAAGGATTCCGCAGATGCTTGAATTCCGCCACCTAACTCTTGATGACAAGGCGAAAGCCGCTAAAGCTCTTGCAGAATCGGATTTTATGGGCTGTGAATATTCATTTGCAAATAATCTGGCATGGTGCAGGCTTGCAGATTCAAAAATCTGTTTTTATAAGGATTTTTATATTGTCTGCTCTTTCGGAAACGATGACGGTATACCGACTTTTATACCTCCCTCAGGCAAGGGTAATTACAAAAATGTTATAACCGAAATGGAACGTTTCAGCAACAGTATGGGATATCCCTTGCGGATTTGCGGAGTTACGGAAAAATCTCTTGAAATGCTCAATGAGTTTTATCCTGACAGATTCACAGCTGAACTTGACCGCGACGGATCGGATTATATCTACCTTCGTTCAGACCTTGCGGAAATGAAAGGAAAAAAATTTCACCAGAAACGGAATCATCTTGCTAAGTTCAACCGTATTGAAAGTGAGTTTTCGCTGATTACCGAAAGAGATTTCGATGACTGTATAAGCTTTATAGTTTCCGATTACAATAACAAATACGACGATAATACAACTCATTCCGCAATAGCTGAACAGTATGCTGTAAATACCTATTTCAACAACTTTACAGAGTTGGGATTGCAGGGCGGTATTATACGTATCGATAAAAAAATTGCCGCTGTCACTATCGGTGAAAGGCTGAATTCTGATACATTCTGCGTTCATATTGAAAAGGCTGACAGAAGCTATGACGGTATCTATACAGGCATATGCAACAGCTTTGTAAAGGTCTGTACAGAAAATTACACATATATCAACCGCGAAGAAGATTTAGGAATTGAGGGACTGAGAAAGTCCAAACTTTCATATAATCCCGTTTTCCTGCTTAATAAATACATTGTAAATTTCAGATGAAAGGAAAATTTATATGATATACGTTTATCTTGCAAACGGCTTTGAGGAAGTCGAAGCTATTACTCCCATTGACTTGCTCAGACGCGCTGAGAAAAAAGTTATTACTGTAGGTGTAGGTGATAATATTATTGTAAGCTCCCACGGTATTCCCGTTGTTACAGATACTATCGCTCAGGAAGCACCTCTTACAAACGAGCTTGAAATGATTATTCTCCCCGGCGGTATGCCCGGAACTCTCAATCTCGAAAAATCCGAATATGTTCAGGCTGCTATTGATTTCTGCATGGAAAAGAATATTACAATCGGCGCAATCTGTGCCGCTCCCTCTATTCTCGGTCATAAAGGAATCCTCAATGGCAAAAAGGCTGTTTGTTACACAGGCTTTGAAACTCAGCTTGAGGGTGCAATTACAAGCGATGACGCTGTTGCTGTTGACGGAAATATCGTAACTTCCAGAGGTGCAGGTACAGCTATGGAATTCGCCCTCACTCTTGTTGAAAAGGCAGTTTCCGAGGCTGAACGCAAGAGACAGTACAACGCTATTCTTTGCAGTTGAAAAGGTGCGCATATGAATAAAGAAGAACTACGCAGGCATTTTACACAGATTCGAAAAAATGCCTCAACCAAAGAAGCTGACAGACTTATAACAGAACGGCTTGCAGAACTTTCCATTATTGATAATGCAGATACAGTACTGCTGTTTGCTTCATTTGGCTCTGAACCGTCTACATGGACATTTGCCGACGAACTCCACAAAAAAGAAATAAATACAGCATACCCAAAATGCGGAAAAGACGGCGAAATGACTTTTTATGTTATAAAATCAAACGAATGTCTCCATATCGGAAAGTACGGAATTGCAGAACCTGATGGAAATATTATGGATATCCCTGAAATTACGGATAAAACCGTTTGTATTGTCCCCGGTCTTGCATTTACTTCCGACGGCAAAAGGCTTGGCTATGGCGGCGGATATTACGATAGATTCCTTTCGAAATATCCGAAGCTTTACACTATCGGTCTTGCCTATGAAAAATGCATTACCGACGATTTGCCATTTATGGAACATGATATCAGAATCAAAGCTATTGTAACAGAAGAAAGGTTGGTGCTTTGCAATGAGTGACAATAAAGATATTCTCAACGATATTCTCAAAGATACCGCTGAAAACGAAGCCGAGGAGCTTGAAGAAGCTCTTGAAACAGCAGATGCCCTTGATGAAATCGACGAGCAGAATTTTACACAAGTTTACCGCGAGGCTGTACAGGAGACTCCTGAAGATGAGGAAATCTCTCCACAGCAATACTATCAGCAGGAACAGTACTCACAGTCTGAAAGACCAATGCGTTCAATGAATCAGGCTCCGCCGCCCCGACGCAAGAAAAAGAAAAAGAAGAAAAAGAAGCAGATAAGCAGACTTCCAGGAGTTCTCATTCTTGTAACTCTTATATTCGGTATCTCTATCATTCTTTCTCTTGTTATCATAGGCTATGGTAAGGATATGCTGGGCATCGGCAAAAGTGAGGATACACATGTTATCGTTATCCCCGAGGGTGCTACAAATATGCAGGTGGCACAGATGCTTTTTGATGACGATATAATAAAATCATCTAAAGCGTTCGAACTTTTCGCAGGTCTCGGCGGCAGGGAAAATAATTACGTAGTGGGAGAGCATTTTGTACGTCCAAATATGCCGTATGAAACTATTCTTGATGAGCTGACAAAAGTTCCTACAGAGGAAATGGGCGAATCAATTCAGGTTACTTTCCCCGAGGGTACAACTCTTATTGACGCTGCAAATATACTTGAAAAAAATCATATCTGCGACGCTGAAGAGTTCATCTTCTATTTTAACTCTGGCGGATTCGGTGTCGGCTTTGAGGACAGACTGCCTCTTGATTCCTCACTGAAATTCCAGAAAATGGAGGGATATCTTTTCCCAGATACCTATTTCTTCTATGAAAACAGTGAACCTGAGGAAGTATGTCAGAAAATCTACTATAACTTTGATACTAAGATGAACGGCGAGTTCAGTACAAGCAAAAAAGAGTATGCTACACGTTATGAGCGTATGGAAGAACTTGATCTCACTCTCGACGAACTTATCACTATTGCTTCAATTGTTCAGAAAGAAGCTGCAAATGTAAGAGATATGAACGACGTTGCCGCTGTATTCAGAAATCGTATGGATAATAAGGATGTATTCCCTAAACTCCAGTCTGACCCGACTAAAAACTATTCAAATAATACAATTCGTCCCAATATAGAATACTACAACCAGACTATTATTGACGCTTATGATACCTATAAAAGCGCAGGTCTTCCCCCCGGAGCAATCTCAAACCCCGGTCTTGATGCTATTGACGCTGTTCTCACAAATAAAAAGACTAAGAACTTCTACTTCATTGCAAATATAAGAACAAACGAAACTTTCTTCTCTGAAACCCTTGAAGAACATGAAGCTAAAGAGGCTGAAATTAAACAGTATTACATTGACAATCCTGTGGAGGAAGAATAATGAGTATACTTGAAGTTCTCGCTCCTGCAGGCGATGAGGAACGTCTCACTGCCGCACTGAATTACGGTGCAGATGCCGTATATCTTGGACGAAAGCAGTTCGGTATGCGCGCTTCACCTATGAATTTTGATTTTGAACAGCTTGTGAAGGCTGTTGATGATGCTCACAAAAAGGGCGTTAAGGTCTATCTTACCTGCAACACTCTGCCAAGAAATAACGAACTGCCCTTCTTTGAGCAGTTCGTTAAAGAAGCAGTTGAAGCTAAAGTCGATGCGCTTATTGTAGCAGATATCGGTCTGCTTATGCTGATTAAGAAATATGCTCCTGATATGGAGATACATATTTCAACTCAGACAGGTATTGTCAATTATGCTACAGCCCGTGAGCTTTACAATCTCGGAGCAAAAAGAATCGTTCTTGCACGTGAACTTTGCTTAGATGAAATCGCTGAAATCCGTGCTAAAACAAGTCCCGACCTTGATATTGAATGTTTTGTTCATGGCGCTATGTGTGTATCATTTTCGGGAAGATGCCTCCTTTCTCAGTATCTCGTAAATCGTGACGCTAACCGTGGAGAATGTGCTCAGCCATGCCGTTGGGGATATCATCTTATGGAAGAAAAACGTCCCGGACAGTATTTCCCGATTTACGAGGACGAAAAAGGCACATATATCCTTAATGCCAAAGATATGTGCATGATTGAGCATATTGACAAACTTGCAGAGGCAGGAGTAACAAGCCTTAAAATTGAGGGGCGTGCAAAATCTGCCTATTATGTAACTGTTGTAACAAATGCTTACCGTATGGCTGTAGATGAGTATATGCGTGACCCATATAATTTCAAGCTTCCCAACTGGATAAGGGATGAGGTTTACAAGGTAAGTCACAGACAATACTGCAACGGATTTTTCTTCGGAACTCCCGAAGAATCTCAGTACTACGAAAACAGTGGATATATCAGAAATTATGATATTGTTGCTGTTGTTGACCGATGCGAAAACGGCACAGTATACTGCACACAGCGTAACCGATTCTTTGCAGGAGATGAAGTTGAATTGCTTTCCCCTTCTGTTAAGCCTGTTGTTATGACGCTTGACACTATGTTCAATGAAAAAGGTGAATCAGTTGAGGTTGCAAATCACGCAATGATGAAATTTTCATTCAAATGCGATACTGTTTTCCCTGCGGGTACTGTTATCAGAAAAGGCAGTCTTGAAACTGAATAAATGCAAAACTCCCCGATTCATTCCATTTGAATCGGGGAGTTTTTTCAATTAAGCAATATCGTTCCAATCGCAAGATAGGAAGCAAAAATCATCCATAAAAGGTAGGGAATATTGAGATATCCTGCCTTTTTTCTTATTGAAAGGAACATACAAATCATAATTCCGACGAGAACCGTAAGAATCACTGCAACTACAGCCGCTAAAGTGAAAAGCTGGAATCTGAAAAATATAATGCTCCATGAAAAATTAACCGCAAGCTGTACCAGATATACTGTCAGAGCAGAATTTCTCCTGTAGTTATCGCTTCTGTATATCATATATGATGTAATGCCCATTAAGGCATACAAAACAGCCCACACCACAGGGAATATCCATGAGGGCGGAGCTAATGGCGGCTGTATAAGTTCTGTGTACAAGCCGCGGAAATCACCCGCAAGCAAAGCCGAAACTGCGCCCACAAGCTCTGCAAAAACAATTGAGATAATAAGTTCCGTTAAGCTGAATTTTTTCATAAAATACACCTCATTTCATTAATGATACATTTTATGAAAATTTTTCTAAAAAAATTACTTTCCAAGCGGCGTTACATTATTAAATACAGCGTAAAATTTCACAGGAATATTCTTATCAATGTGACACTTGCCAAAAAACCACTTCTCATAGTTACAGGTTTTTATTATTTCCTCAAATAGTGCATGAACCTCAATACGCTGAAAAACGTCAACTCCAAGGCAATCCTTTACAGATGCAGGCGGTTCATGAGTTATAACATAATCCACAGAATGATTATTTGCTTCAAGATTTCTCACAGCCTCCATTATTTCCTCATGGGTAGGCTGTTCACGCTCCCACCAATCGCTGTCACGGCGGAATTCGATATCCTGACTATGACCGCCGCCGAATGTGAAGATTTTCTTGCCTTCGATAGTATAAACCTGTCCCCTCATAAGATGTATAAGATTCGGAGCAATAACTCTTGCCATGCCGCCGTTCCATGTGCTTTCCGGAAATTTTTCAAGCATATCGAAATTTTCATGACAGCCGTCAATAAAACATATGGTATATTCCGCTGACAAAAGCTTTTTCATATCAGCTTTTTCTTTTTTTGAGCCGTTCCAGATAAAACCGAAATCACCGCAGATAATAAGTGTATCCCCTGCTTTCAGCTTTTTCAGCTGAGGGTCTTTAAAGCGTGAAATATCTCCATGAGTATCGCCTGTGACGTAAATCATTTTTCTGTCCTCCGTTCTTTTCATGTAAATAAATTATAACATATATTCCATAAAAAAGCAAGAAGAAATGGCGATGTAAAAAAACTTTTAGAAAAAGATTAGCGTATAAGAGAAATCGGTCAGTTGTCCTTTCAGACTTCTGACCGATTTTCTGAGATTATAATTACAAAAATTGTCTCATATTCTTAGAAAGCTTTTCTTCCGCTGTAATAAGACGCTTTGCTAAATCCTTAGAACGTTCATCTGCCGCTTTGTACTGATTCATATAACGGCTGAGGGACTTGATACCCATATTGCACCCGTCTGTCATAAGCTCAGCGATTGTTGCATCGGATTCGTTCATTTTCAGTTTAACATTTGTCTTAATCCACGACATTCCCGATGCAATAGGATTCGGCTCTTTTCCGTTGTCGTTGTAATCCGTAAGGACTTTCTGCAAATCATTTTTAAGAGCCTCGTTTTCCTCTGTACTCTCACGGAGATAATCTCTCATCTCTGTGCTGTGAGCGTACTCAGCAACCTCATCAAGAGCAGAAATGCCCATTTTAATGCCTGCGTCGCACTCACGAAGCAGCTTTATAGTATCCTGTTCAACCATAAAAAAAATCACATCCTTTCGCCATTATTATGGACTAAAAAGATGTGATTATTCTTTTATTTACTTTTATTTTTCTTTATGCCAATTGCAGAAAATACAATAATTGCAATTCCCACGGCAACAGCAACTATTGGAAAAATTCCAAGCTTTGAAGTTAAAAAAATCGCCGTAGGTTCGTCAGCACCGCCGATTATTCCAATACTTTCGTTATGAGTTACACCAAAGAATATTCCCGAAATAATCGCACCGCCAACTGCTGTAATTATAATTCCCACAATAAGAAATACAATACCTATACTCTTTTTCATAATTTTAACTTTTCAATTAAAGGAGAGTAGCACGGAGTTCCTCGCCGCTTAAAGGTGAAAGATAAGCAGGAGCAATATCAAATGCAGTCTTACAGCCTGTTGCACCCTCTGCACTGAGTCTTGAAATTGCTCTTGCATAACATACAAGCACGCTTGCAGTAAATTCA
>CALGTV010000035.1 GCA_937902395.1 uncultured Ruminococcus sp. | reverse complement strand
TTCTTGAATTCGAAAAGGTTGACTACTGGGAGGAAATCACAGAGATATTTGAGTGGTCAAAAACTCATGTGTTTTCAACTCTGCATATATGCTGGGCGGCTCAGGCAGGACTTTATTATCATTTCGGAATCCCGAAATATGCCCTTGAACAGAAGATGTTCGGCATCTTTCCCCATAAGGCAGAGGTGGAAAACAGCAAGCTTCTGAAAGGCTTTGACGATATATTTTTTGTGCCCCACAGCCGAAATACCGAGGTGCGCCGAGGGGATATCGAAAAAGAGCCTCAGCTTGAAATACTCACAAGCTCAGATATGGCAGGAGTTCACATAATTGCCAACAGAAACGGCAGACAGTATTTCATTACAGGACATTCGGAATATGACCGCGACACCATTGCCGCAGAGTACTTCCGCGATGTTGACAAGGGAATCGATATACAGCTTCCCTACAACTATTTCCCTGAGGACAACCCTGAGAATACTCCTGTTTTTTCATGGAGATGTACGGCTAATCTCATGTTTTCAAACTGGCTCAATTACTGCGTGTATCAGCGCACGCCGTATAATCTGGACGAGCTTGAAATCAGAAGCTGGACATGGGAAGGAGAGTATTGATAAATGGAAGATTACAACGGAAATATGAATTTTGACTATAATTTCAATCAGCCAAACGGAGAGCCTCACAGCGACCCAAACAATCAGTTTTACACGATATCAGAGGAAAACAAGCCTATCTGGGCGGCTGTGACAAGCTTTGTGCTGAGTTTACTGAGCCTGATTCTGTGCTGTTGTACCTGCAATTATATATTAGGTGTGGCGGCAATTGTCCTTGGTATAGTTTCACTTGTGAGCAAGTGGAGAGGAAAAGGCTTTGCTATTGCAGGTATTATAATATCAGCCCTTGTGATGATTTACATGGTTGTTTCCCAGATAATGTTCAGGGATGTCTCTCGGGATTTCACAGATATGATACAGAAAACGCCGATGTATTACGAGGAGTATGCTGAAACAGGAGAGATTCCCGAGGAATTTGTAAAATTCAATGATGAAAAGTATGATATTCTCTGGAAGGCTGCAGGAACAGAGGATTTCGAGGAATTTTACGCAACATGGATGAAAGTATATGGCGAGATGTTCGCTGCTTCTGCGGACGCTGAAAAGCCTATCGGTGATGAAGATTTCTACACTCCATATGAAGAAACTGAGGATTCTACGGGTTCTACAGATTCTGAAGATGCTGAGAGTGAATTTGGTGAAACTCCTGTAGAGTTATAAAAATATCAGGGTGGGACTTGTTCTCACCCTTTTCATTACAGATAATAGACATATTCAAAAAATCGTTAAGAAGTCAAGGTGACACACTTGTCTTCTTGTCTTCTTGTCTCCTTGTTGCATACTGCACAAAAATATATGATATTATTTGTGCGTTATTATATAACATCTACGATAAAAATATAGATAATAGACTTTTTTGAAAATACGTTAAGAAACCAAGGTGACACACAGGAATTCTTGGATTCTTGGATTCTTGGATTCTTACTGCATGTTGCACAAAAATATATGATATTATCTGTGATATATTATATAATATTGTATATTATTTGTAGGGGCTGCCTTTGGCAGTTCGCTGACAGTACGTCAATTTAATTA
>CALGTV010000034.1 GCA_937902395.1 uncultured Ruminococcus sp. | reverse complement strand
ACATACATCATTTCTGCTCATCACCTTTGTCTACTAACATTTTAGGGATTGGTATCAAAACATCTGTATAATCTTCCCAAGGGTATCAAGAAGAATATCATTATTCTCTTTCAATCCCACCGCAATTCTGAAATAACCTTCGTCAAGGTCATAGGCTTCAGCACAGTTTTTTATGAGTATTCCCCTCCTGCGCAAAAGCATGTCAAGAGGCAAATCACTCTTAATCATAAATACCGAAGATTTCGAGGGATACACGCGTACTCCTAAATTCGTCAGACTGACAGAAAGACGATTTCTCTCGATTTCAATATATTTCTGAGTAAGCCGCATATATTTTCTCATACCTACAGCCGTCTCAGCCGCTGCCAGAGCAGGCACGGAAACGCTGTGAGGTGCACCTGTACTTCTCAACACATCCGACATAGTCCTGTGACTGCACAAAGCATATCCCACTGGAATACCAGCCATAGCAAACATACGAGTAAAGGATTTTACAAGAATAAAACGTATACCTTTAAATCTGCTGACGCTGTAACGTACAACACCGTTTACAAAATCCATATATCTCTCATCACAGACAATAATTGTATTTGTCCTGCGGCATTTTTCAGCTATCGCGCCCAAAGTGTAAGGCGATATCACCTCACCTGTAGGGTCACATGGATTATTCAGTATTATAAGGTCAGTATCATAATCTATAAACTCCGCTACTTCTGACATAAGCTTAAAATTATTTTTCATTGAAAGTCGTATATCAGTTACACTGCAACCATTCTGCTCTAATGCGCGGCAATATTCAGGAGAACACGGAGAAAAAATCATTGCTTTTTTAGGTCTTATTGCGGCGCAGATTCTGTAAATCATATCATCTCCGCCACTCCCTATAGCAATATTAGATTCGGGAAACTCCTCATAATAAGAGATGAATCTGCGCAGATTATCATATCTGCTGTCAATAGGATTTGTACAATTTTTAGCCGCTTCTAACACAGCTTTTTTTACAGCTAATGGCATACCAAATGGATTAAGGGACGATGAAAAATCATATTGAATTTCATTGTACTTAATATCAGAAATATTCAAATCCTCACCCCAATCAATTAATTGTTTTCATAAGCTGTTTTGAAAGGTCTGTCAGCTGCTCCATAGTCAGTGCTTCAATGCGGACGGATTCGGAAATCCCAAGCTCTGAAAGCGCTGTATATACGTCATTCTTGGCAAATCCAAGCATAGATGAAAGTGAATTTGCAAGAGTTTTTCTGCGCTGTGAAAATCCGGCCTTAACCATTTTGAAGAAGAATTTCTCCACATCTGGAGCAAGACGGCGTTCCTTGTCAACGTCAATACGGATTACCGCGGAATCCACATTTGGCGCAGGCATGAAGCTTCCACGTGAAACGCCGAAAAGCTGCTTTACAGTGCCGTAGTAGTTTACACCTACGGTAATTGCTCCTGATTCACGGCTTCCCACCTTTGCGCAAAGCCGCTGAGCCGCCTCTTTCTGAACCATAACAGTTATGGAATCAATAGGCAGATGACTTTCAAGCAAAAGCATAATAACGGGAGAGGTGATGTAATAGGGAAGATTAGCGCACACTGCCGCCCTGAGACCTGCAAAATCCTCCGCAATGATTTTGTGCAAATCGGCTTTCATCACATCTTCGTTGTATATTTTAATATTGTCAAACTCTTTCAGCGTTTCATCAAGTACGGGCATAAGCCGCGTATCAATTTCCACAGCGGAAACTTTTTCTGCACGCAAAGCCAATTCCTTTGTAAGAACGCCTATTCCTGTACCGATTTCAAGAACACCATAACCCTGACGGGCGTTACCCATTTCGGCTATTCTCGGGCATACATCGGGATTTATCAGAAAATTCTGTCCCAGTCCCTTTGAAAAGTTAAAGCCGTGGCGGTCAAGAATATCCCTGACCGTACTTATATTTGTTAAATTCATTTTGTTTCTCCTGAGCAAAAAAGCTTTATTTAAATCTCTCTATAATTTTCTCAGCGCATTTCATTCCGTCAACAGCCGCAGAGATAATTCCCCCTGCATAGCCTGCACCCTCGCCGCAGGGGAAAAATCCGCCTACAGAAAGGGATTCAAGCATTTCATTCCTGTTTATGCGCACAGGAGAGCTGCTTCTGCTCTCCACACCTGTAAGAATTGCGTCTTTGTCGTCAAACCCCTTAATTTTCCGCCCCATTTCCACAATTCCGCTTTTAAGGGAACGGCAGATAAAATCAGGGAGATAATCT
Organism: uncultured Ruminococcus sp.; assembly: GCA_937902395.1. Lineage (GTDB taxonomy): Bacteria > Bacillota > Clostridia > Oscillospirales > Ruminococcaceae > Ruminococcus. The sequence continues at coordinate 6,305 of CALGTV010000034.1, read as the reverse complement.
TGCGGCATAGCAAATTTCACATTCGGGCGATAGCTTGGCTTTACTCTGCCAAAGTCAGTTGACAGCCGATTTTCAAGGAAATCTCCCACAAGTATCACAGGAGCAGAATAATCCGAACCGCCTGCAGCAAAGGCTTTTTCCTCAATTTCACGCTGAAAATACATTCCTGCAAGAGCATGGTCACTGCCGAAATCCTCGGGAGTTACGTTCACCAATAACGCACTGTTGGAATTCTCAGCGTCACGGGCAAAACAGCTCATGCCGTTGACTGCAAGCCGTCCTTCCTCAGAGGAAGCCGCCACAACCTCGCCGCCGGGACACATGCAGAATGTGTACAGCGCCCGACCGTCAGGGAGATGCACCGCAAGCTTGTAATCAGCAGCTTTCAGTGCAGGATTCTCTGCAAAATCGCCATACATCGCCTTATCTATATCAGTCCGCAGATGCTCGATACGCACACCCACAGCAAAGCTTTTTTGCGACATATCCACATTTTTGTCGTGAAGCAGCTCAAAAACATCTCTTGCGCTGTGACCTGTAGCAAGAATCAGATTATCAGTTTCAATGATGTGCTGTCCGCTTTCATCGGTATAGGAAACCGACGATATACAGCCGTTTTCCGTGGTGTATCCGTCAAATTTCGCACCAAAGCGCACATCGCCGCCAAGCTCAATTACTCGTTTACGCAGATTTTTCACCGTATCGCGCAGTTTGTCCGTACCAATATGCGGCTTTGCAAGATAGAGTATCGCATCAGGAGCGCCGAACTCTACAAGCCATTTCAGAATGACCTGAATCCGCTTGTCCTTAATTCCCGTAGTCAGCTTGCCGTCGGAAAAAGTACCTGCTCCTCCCTCCCCAAACTGCACATTTGATTCCGGATTCAGTTTGCCGCCATTCTGGAAGTTTTCAACAGCTTTTACACGACTGTCAACATCCTGTCCCCGTTCAAGGACGATTGGCTTAGCCCCTGCCATTGCAAGCACAAGGGCAGCAAACATTCCGGCAGGTCCGAATCCCACAACCACAGGGGATTTTTCCGCCGATACCTGCGGAACCTTATATACGTATTCCTCAACAGGAACGGCATTTTTCAGCTGTTTCAGCAGCTTTTGCTCGCCCTTGGCGGAAATATCCACGGAAATAATGAAATGAACGTCGCTTTTTCGTCTTGCATCTACAGATTTTTTCGACAGCTTAACAGAAATCAGCGATTTTTCGGGAATTTTCAGATGTCTGACGCATAGTCCCCACAAATCTCCGAAATCAAAACCGAGAGGAACTTTAATATTGCTTACACGAATCATTTTCCTGCTCCTTTCAGGGATTTTCCGCAGCTGCCCCCTGCAAGCATACCCGACGACCATGCCCACTGGAGATTATAGCCGCCGCAGTCCCCCGCTGTATCGAGGATTTCGCCGCAGAGATACATTCCCTTGTGAAGCCGCGATTGCAGATTCCCGTCAACACATGAGCCGTGTATGCCGCCCATGGTAGACTGCGCATTCTGCCACGGCGAACATCCGCAGACCTCGAATTCAAGGGCTTTTATACGGCTTATAATTGCCGATATTTCGTTATTTTTCAGTGATGATATCTTATCCGTCAACGGTCTGTCAACGGAATTTTTCACAATATATACCCCGAGATTTTTCACGAATATTCCCGTGAGAAGCTCCTCAATGGGCAGATTTCCGCGGATTTTTCTGATATTTTCAATATAGCCTTTAAGCTCATTCCACGGCATATCGGGAAGCAAATCAGCTTTAAGGGAGAGTTTCCCCTCATATTCCGAGAAGAGATATGCAAGATTGAAAACGCAGATTCCCGAAATATTATTCTCGTTGAACTGCATTTCTCCTCTTTCGGTGCGGAGGATTTTTCCGCCTGACAATGCCGATATTTCACCCTTTACGCGAACACCTTTCAAACCTTTCAGCTTATCGGGAGCAACTCTCAGCGGCGCAACAGCAGGACATATTTTTGCAGTTTTGTAGCCCATATTTTTCAGAATCCGCATAATTCCGCCGTCTGTGCCAAAGGTTGGCGCGGCATAGCCTCCTGCGGCTATAATCAGCCGTTTACAGCGTATATTCTCATCGCCGCAAATCAGCGTAAAACCGTTTTTTTCAATGGTAATATCTGTTACATCACAATTGCAGATTTCTTCAATTCCAAGCTCATCAAGCTTCATGCGCATAGCGTTGACGATAGTGTTTGAGCTGTTGCTGCGCGGATAAATACCACCCTCTCTGCCCTCGCTTCCGCTGACGCAGAGAACTCCCAGATAATCGGTAAAAAACTGCGTATAATCAGGCATTTTACCGATTATATCCACCGCATTGACAGAACCATGATAGTTATATTCCGACAGCTTCATATTGCTGAGATTGCATTTACCATTACCCGAAGCAATAATTTTTTTACCTGTCCGCGCCAGTTTTTCCACTATGACAACACTTGCGGCAGGGTTTGCCTCTTTAGCCGCAATAGCCGCTGTAATTCCCGACGCTCCGCCGCCGATTACAGCTATATCAGTTTTCATTCCGTCACCTCCGAAGGTAAAATATCAAGACAGACTATTTCGGGGCGGTTGAAAAAACGCACAGGATAAGGTGAATCCCCCACACCCGAGGTAATGAACATACTTCCCCCTTGATAATCAAACCAGCCCTTGTCGTATACTGGAATTCCCGTATTTTTCAGATTCGGGAATTTAATCCTTGTCTGCGTGTCATAAACAGGACCAATGAAAGGCAATCTGAACATACCGCCGTGAGTATCGGCGCAAAGGGTGAGGTCCGCCCCGAAATCAGCAAATTTTTCGTAATTCGGGATATGTGCAAGGAGTATATTATAGCTGTCCCCATAAAGTGTAAATTCGTTATTCAAGTCAAAAGTGGGTGAATAATAAGCGTTGTCGATTCCCAGAAATCTTATATGGTTCCCTTTAATATCCACCGTTTCTTCGGCATAATTGAGCACATGAACACCATTTTCAGAAAGGGAACTGAAATAAGCCTGAGACGTATCATGCTCCCCCGCCACAAAATATGCGGTATACTCAGCCGCAATAGCCGCCATAAGCTCAACAGCCATATTTATTTCGCTTTCGCCGCTGTTTCGGCTGTACATATCACCAAGTACAATTACAGCATCGGGACTGATTTTTTCCAGTTTCCGCAGTATAGTCTCCTTTGAAATACTCAGCCCATGAGCGTGATAATCGCTTAAAACAGCCAGTCTTACCGGCTGGGATATCTTCGCAGATTTTATGGAAGTGCTGTTGATTTTCAACGAATAGTTATTGAACCACCAGAAAAAAATCAGAATAAGAAAAAGAATCCACTTTTTCCCCTTAAATTTTTTCTGTGATTTTTTCTGATTACTCTCTGCCATTTTTCTCTCCGATAATACGTACATCAAGCTGATTATACGGAATTTCTATGCCGCTTCTGTCGAAAATTCGCTTAACAGTCTCATTCAGGGTATAGCGTACTTCTGAAAAGTCATCATTTTTAACCCATACCTGAACATCAATAGCAATTGAACTTTCCTTGTGTGCCGCCATTCTTACCACAGGTGCAGGAGCAGAGAGAATAAGTTCATTTTCCATTGCCGCAGTGAGAATAAGAGAGCGTGCAAGGTTGAAATCTGCGTCATAGCTGATATCGAAAGTCATATCAATACGTCGTGTAGGCGTTTCAGTGTAGTTTATAAGCCGTGCAGAAGTAACATTTCCGTTAGGGATAAGTATTATTTTACCGTCAAAGGTACTTAGTTTGGTGTAAAGTATGCCGATAGCCTCAACTTTTCCCACTGTACCGTCAAGTTCAACGGTATCACCTGCGGAAAAAGGCTTAGAAAAAAGTATTATAAAGCCTCCGCAAAGGTTTGTAAGGCAATTCTGCAAAGCAAGGCTGGCAGCAAGACCTGCCGCACCGAGAATTGTAATAATTGATGACATAGGCACATTCAGCACAGAAAGTGCCATGATTACCACAACAGCGTAAAGGACAATGCGGATAACAGATACAAGAAAATTTCTTGCAGCATTGTCCATATTTGATTTTTTCATAGTCTTTGAGATAAGTCTGCTTATTACACGGGAAAGGATAATTCCCAGAACAAGTACGATTATCGCAATTATAAGCAGGGGAAGAATCCCTCTGAAATAGTCTATAACTCCCGTAAAAAAGCCCGAGGCCTTTTCGACATGCTCCTGTATTACTTCTTCCACAGGAACAGCAGTAGTTTCCTGAACAATTTCTTCCATACAGATATCCTTTCTTTTCCTGATTCAATTTTATATACATATTTATATTATACCAGAATTTCCCACTTTAGTCAATCTGAATACTATAATTTTTCAATTTAGAAATTCCAATACTAATCATAATTCGTCACTTTGTTGTTAATTTGTAAATTCTCGGAAAAACTATTGAAATCGTGGAAAAAATGATGTATAATTTTATTATGGAAGTTGTGCGCAGATTTTAGGCGATATGCGGACAGCAAATAAAAAAACATGAAAAAACAGGAGGAATTCCCAATGAAAAAGAAAAATATTATTGGTTCAGCAGCAGCTATAATTTCCACAGCGGCAATTGCAGGCACAGCAGTTTTTGCAGCTAAAGAATACACTGCTGATGACCTGAAAAAACTCAATAGCGCACTGCTTGGAGAATCAGATTTTATTCAAGGGCAGGACGTTGACGGCGATAACGTAATTGATGTTTTTGACTTCATAAAAATGCGTGAATCCTTTGCTTCTACAGGGGAATTCGCAGAACAAACAATAAATATTACCGATAAAAATACAAAGTATATCGGCAGAAATATATACGACGACAATAAAATAACATGGCTTGTACAGAGCGGTTCAGCGGTAGAATTCACAGTAAATGCGAAATCTGCGGAAATCACCATAAACGGCGACGGTCATACAGAAAGCGATGAAAAATACCGCCCAAGATATGCAGTAATAGTTGACGGCGAAATAATTCTCGATGAACTTCTCAGCGTAAAGGAAAAAACAGTACAACTCTTTGAGGGCACAGCTGCAAGAACAGCAACAGTAAAGGTTATTCATCTCTCAGAGGCTAACAACGGCGCAGTAGGTGTCAGCAGTATCAAGGTTGATTCCGATTCCCCCGTTCCCGTTGCGCCTACAGCAAAAAAAGAACTGTCTATCGAATTTATCGGCGACTCAATTACCTGCGCATATGGTGTTGAAGGCGAAAGTCAGTATGAAGGCTTCATGACATCTACAGAAAATTTTATGAAATCCTACGCATACCTCACCGCAAAACAGCTTGACGCTGATTACAGTGCTGTGTGTTACAGCGGTCATGGTATTGTTTCAGGTTACAGCTCCAGCGGAGATGCCGTAACAGACAGCCTTGTCCCCGATTATTACGACTATGTAGGAAAAATCGGCAGCTATAAAACTCCATGGAATTTTGAATCTCATCAGAATGACGTTATTGTTATAAATCTCGGCACAAATGACAATACATACTGCTCAAAGGATTACGAAACAAGGGGCTTGGAATATGCCGAAAAATATGCAGAATTCCTCACACATATCCACGAGGTGAACCCCGACGCGTACATTATCTGCACAGTTGGAACAATGGGCTGTACAGAAATGTACCCATACATTGAAATGGCAGTTGACAGCTTCAAAAAATCCTCAGGCTATGATAGAATCATGTCATACCAGTCTGCAACACATACTCAGAGTGACGGCTACGGTTCAGACTGGCACCCAGCACCCGGAACTCAGCAAAACAGCGCATATGTGCTTGCAGATAAGATATGTCAGGCACTTGGCATGGAATCAGACCAGATTGGCTTGAATGTTGCTGCTGACGCTGTTTTCTCATCTGAAACTGACGATACTGCAAATATGTCAGCTTACTATTCAGAATGGGATAACTCCTATCACATAACCACCGTAGACGGCGGTGACACAAAAGAGTCCATACAGGCATTTGTAAGCGGAATTGACCTGAAAAAAGGCGGCAAATACCGTCTTAGCTTTAAAATTGAAACAAGTGACGGTGCAGAAATTCCATTTGTAATCCGCAGTAAATCCACAGGTGAAGTAATTTTCGAAGATACATTTGTAGGGACAGGTACAAAATCGCCCTATGAAAAAGAAATCGAATCCGCGGTAACTGCGGCAGATGCTGAAATTGTATTCTCTCTTGGAGGAACAAATAATCTCCGCATGAGTATCCACGAGGTTAAGGCAGTTAAATTTGAATAATGGGATTCTAAAGGGTGAAACCCTTTAGCAG
>CALGTV010000033.1 GCA_937902395.1 uncultured Ruminococcus sp. | reverse complement strand
GACATACGGCATTTATGCCATTAGATTTGTCTACTGTTGTTTCAGGGATTAGTATTACACCCACTTTTAACACATTACCCTTTTCTTCTGTATTCGCTGGGAGTACAGCCCATATGCTGACGGAATTGCCTCATAAAAAACGTTTCGGATTCGTATCCGCATTTTTCCGCTATAACACTTACTGATACCTCTGTTTCAGTAAGTAATCGACAGGCATGGGCAAGGCGGCTTTTTATCTCATCCTGCCGAAAGGTTACACCGAATGCCGCAAGATATATCCTGTGAAAGTATGTGCGGCTTACTGCAAGCCGTCTGCAAAGCTTATCTATCGACATATGCTGCTGTGGATTATCGTACATCTCCCGCCTTATCTCCTTTAACTGAGGAAATCTTGGAATATCGCTGATAACATTCTCCTCACCGGTACCGGCTTCTTCAAGGGCTATGAATATAATCCGCATATAAAGCTCTATAAGCTCCTCTGAACGTTTTCCTGCGGTACAGCCATGCAAATCAAGATTTCTAATTGTTGAAGACAAAATATAATCATCTTCAACAGCAAATGGCTTGTTCATAGGGATATTCAGACTTTCGATATACTGCTTATCTGCCACAGATGGATTAAACTGCACCATATCATATTTCAGCTCTGAATTGCCTGCACCGCTGAAATTTCGGCTTATACCGCTTTCGTAGAGAATCACCGTATTTTTCTGGAATATTCTTTCAATGCCGCTAAGTGTGATGCTGACGGAACTTCTGAATATATACAGGCAATAATCCTGTATATCTGTCCCCTTTATTTCAACGGGACTTTTTTCGGCGGTTCTTATTTTCGTAATTTTCATATTCTCACCTGCAAAAATGAGACAAGAAAAATTCTTGTCTCAGCTTGTCATAATAATTTAGGGGACGCTCTCTCTTACAGAGCGTCCCCTCTTGCAGAACGCTTGAACGCTATATGGGACACTGTCTCACACTCTGCCAGAGTGCACCGCCTCTGGACTCTGCCAAATGTTTTATTTCAGCTTTACAGCTTCCTTAACCTTAGCAACAATATTATCAGCGCAAAGTCCGAATTCTTTAAGCAAGTCAACAGCAGGACCTGAATGACCATATTCATCGTTTACACCAATCTTTACTACAGGAACAGGACAGCACTCTGTAACAGCCTCAGCTACAGCAGAGCCAAGTCCGCCGATTACGCTGTGTTCCTCAGCTGTAACAATTACGCCTGTTTCCTTAGCGCACTTGCAGATAAGTTCCTTATCAAGAGGCTTGATTGTGTGGATATTTACAACTCTTGCGGAAATTCCCTCAGCTTCAAGAACCTTTGCAGCTTCAACAGCCTCGTTTACAAGAAGTCCTGTCGCAACGATTGTTACATCGCTTCCGTCCTTTAATACAACGCCCTTGCCAAGCTCAAACTTATATGTCTCAGCGTCGTTGATTACGGGAACTGCAAGTCTGCCGAAACGCATATATACAGGGCCCTCAAAGTCGAGAGCAGCCTTTACAGCAGCCTTAGCCTCAACGTCATCGCTGGGGTTGATGATTGTCATGCCGGGGATAGTTCTCATAAGAGCGATATCCTCGTTGCACTGGTGTGTTGCACCGTCCTCGCCTACGGAAATACCTGCGTGTGTAGCGCCAATTTTTACGTTAAGGTGGGGATATCCGATAGAGTTTCTTACGATTTCATAAGCACGTCCAGCCGCAAACATTGCGAATGTGCTTGCAAAAGGAATTTTTCCGCAAGCTGCAAGACCTGCCGCAACGCCCATCATATTTGCCTCTGCAATACCGCAGTCAAAGAAACGCTCGGGACAAGCTTTCTTAAATACGCCTGTCTTTGTTGCTGCCGCAAGGTCAGCATCTAATACTACAAGGTTGGGGTATTCTGCACCCAGCTCAACTAATGCGTTACCATAGCTTTCTCTGGTTGCTACTTTCTTTACGTCTGCCATTATGCTTCTCCCTCCTTATTTAATTCTTCACTGATTTTCTCAAGGTCTGCCATTGCTACGGCATACTGCTCATCATTGGGAGCGGTTCCGTGCCATGCTACATTTCCTTCCATGAAGGATACGCCTTTACCCTTTAAGCTGTGGGCAATAATGGCTGTTGGCATTCCCTTGG
>CALGTV010000032.1 GCA_937902395.1 uncultured Ruminococcus sp. | reverse complement strand
AGGGCTTAAATTTCACCGTCAGCAGCGGCGATTATTTGTGCATACTGGGTGAAAACGGCTCAGGAAAGAGCACGCTGATAAAGGCAATTCTCGGACTTAAACCGCAGGTAAGCGGCGAAATACGCTACTGCGGCGATTTTTCCGCAAAGGATATCGGTTATCTCCCACAGCAAACACCTGTTCAAAGGGATTTCCCCGCATCAGTCCGTGAAATAGTCCTATCCGGCTGTATTTCAAAGCTGAAATTCCGACCGTTTTACAGCGCAGCAGAAAAAAAACTTGCCGATGATAATATGAATCAGCTTGGAATTCTGAACCTGAAAAACCGCTGTTACCGCGACCTTTCAGGCGGACAACAGCAGAGAGTTCTTCTTGCAAGAGCCCTTTGTGCCGCAAGCAAAATGCTGCTGCTGGACGAACCTGTCACAGGACTTGATTCAATAGCGCAAAATACCCTGTATGAGCACATAACAAAGCTGAACAAAAAAGGGATAACAATAATAATGGTATCCCACGATATATCCTCAGCAGTTAAATATGCGTCACATATATTGCATATATCTAAAAAACAGCTATTCTTCGGTACAAAATCCGATTATATAAAAAGCTCTGTAGGACGTCTTTTTCTGGAAAGCGAGGCAGCAGAAAATGAGTGAGATAATTTCAACACTGCAATACTATTTCTCACACCCATTTGTGTGGTATGCCCTTATTGTCGGACTTCTTATTGCACTATGCTCCTCACTTTTAGGAGTATCTCTGGTATTAAAGCGATTTTCCTTTATTGGCGACGGCTTATCCCACGTAGCATTCGGAGCAATGGCAGTTGCCGCAGTTACAGGAATAACCGACAGAATGATAATAATACTTCCCCTGACGGTACTTTCCGCAGTGCTTATTCTCAGAACAGGGCGCAACACAAAAATCCGCGGCGATGCCTCTGTAGCAATGATATCGGTAGGAGCACTGGCAATTGGCTATATGCTGATGAACATTTTCCCTGCTTCATCGAATATCTCAGCAGATGTCTGCGGCTCATTGTTTGGCTCAACATCAATGCTAACGCTGAAAGAAAGCGATGTATGGCTATGCCTGATAATGTCAGTGATAGTTCTTGTATTTTATGTAGTATTCTATAATAGAATATTCAGCGTAACCTTTGACGAAAGTTTTTCGAAGGCAACAGGAATAAATGCCGATGGCTACAATCTGCTGATAGCGATAATTACAGCAATAATCATAGTTATAGCAATGAATCTTGTAGGTTCACTGCTGATATCAGCGCTTATAATATTCCCTGCACTTTCGGCTATGAGAATATTCAAAAGCTTCCGAAGCGTAACAATATGTTCAGCAATTATATCTGTATTATGCGCAGGAACAGGAATAATACTTTCAATATTATGTTCAACACCAGTGGGAGCGACAATAGTAACAGCAGATTTAGGAGCATTTTTCATATTTTCAATAGTAGGAGCAGTAAAACGGGATTCTAAAGGGTGAAACCCTTTTAGGCGGGGAGTCCCCGCTGGCATCAAAACAGGGTATGTACGTAGGGGCGGATATTATCCGCCCACAATTTCTGAACGAAATTTACTTTTTTCGACAATCTCAGGACACGGAAATCGTGTCCATTTTTTTGCATAAAATATGCGAAAAAACTATTGACAAACCATGGAAAATGAGGTATAATTTAATGTATGTATTGTGAAGAAGTATGTCAGATTGACATATCATTCACAAAAAAAGTATGCACAATTAAGGAGTGTTTTTTATGGGCAAGCAGATGTCAAGATCTAACTACGAAAAGCTCGTTCTGGAGCTTGATGACCTTAAAATCAATAAACGTAAGGAGGTTGCTGAACGTCTTAAAGTTGCACGTTCCTACGGTGACCTTTCCGAAAATGCTGAGTACGATGAGGCTAAAAACGAACAGGCTATCCTTGAAGCTCAGATTGCAGAGCTCCAGTATACCGTTGACAATGCCGAGATTATCGAAGATTCCAACATTTCAGTTGATGAAATCGGTATGGGTTCAATTATTAAAATAAAACGCCTTGACACAGGCAAAATTGAAACATTCAACATTGTGGGAACAAACCACGTTGATATAAAGAACGGCAAAATCTCTGATGAATCCCCTATCGGCAAGGCTGCTATGAAGAAAAAGGTAGGAGATATCTTCATTGTTGAGGCTCCTGTTGGTGAGCTTCGTTTTGAGGTTATGGAAATTTCTAAGTAAAGGATGATATAAATGAGCGAAAACCAGAACAATATTCCCGTTCAGGCAGAGGAAGAACAGGATATAAATATACTGAAAAAGGACCGTCTTGATAAGCTTGCATCTCTCCGTGAGAGCGGCTTCGACCCTTTCCAGACAACAAAATACGACGTTACAGGCAAAGCAGCATCTTTAAAGGTTGAGTACGAAACTAAGGAAGCTGAGGTTATCGCAGCAGCTAACGGCGATGAAGAAGCTGTAAAAGCTGGTCTCGAGGCTCTCAACAGCAATATAATCCGCATTGCAGGCCGTATCATGAGCTGGCGCGACATGGGAAAGGCAAACTTCATTGATGTCCGTGACAATACTGATAGAATACAGGTTTATATCCGTTCCAACGATATCGGAGCTGACCAGTTCAAAGAGTTCAAGAAGAAGTGGGATATCGGCGATATCGTCGGCATTGAGGGTTTTGTATTCAGAACAAGAAAGGGCGAGATTTCAATTCACGCTCACAAAATTGAGCTCCTTTCAAAGTCACTCCTCCCCCTCCCTGAAAAATGGCACGGCTTAAAGGATCAGGACACACGTTATCGTCAGAGATATCTTGACCTTATTGTAAATCCCGAGGTAAAGGATACATTTGTAAAGAGAAGCCAGATTCTCAAGGAAATCAGAAATTATCTTGACAATTTGGGATATACCGAGGTTGAAACTCCTGTACTTCTTCCCATTCAGATTGCAGCGGCTGCAAGACCTTTCGTAACACATCACAACACACTTGATATGGATATGTTCATGCGTATCGAAACAGAGCTGAACCTGAAAAAGCTTATCGTAGGCGGATTCGACCGTGTATACGAAGTAGGACGCATTTTCAGAAATGAGGGTATGGACACATCACACAATCCTGAGTTCACAACAATCGAGATGTATCAGGCATATACAGACTACATCGGCATGATGGACCTCATTGAAAACATGTACAGAACTCTCGCATTCAAGATATGCGGAAGCGATACAATTTCATATCAGGGCGTAGATATCGAGCTTGGCAAGCCTTGGCAGCGTCTTACAATGATTGAGGCTGTTAAGAAGTATGCAGGAGTTGACTACAACGACTGGGCAACAGATGAAGAAGCAAGAGCATGCGCAAAGGCACACGACGTTGAAGTCGAAGAAGGCGACCACGCAACAAAGGGACACGTTCTTATTGCATTCTTTGACGCATTCGTTGAAGATAAGCTTGTACAGCCTACAATAATCTACGATTACCCTGTTGAAAACTCACCACTTGCAAAGAGAAAGCCCTCAGACCCTGCATTCACAGAACGTTTTGAGTACTTCATTTACTGTCGCGAAATGGGTAACGCATTCTCCGAGCTCAACGACCCAATCGACCAGAAAGAGCGTTTCATCAAGCAGGTTGAGGCAAGACGCGCACTGGGCGACACAACAGGCGAAGTTGACGAAGATTTCGTAACAGCTCTTGAATACGGACTTCCCCCAACAGGCGGCCTTGGACTTGGTCTTGACAGACTTGTTATGCTTCTCACAGACAGCGCATCAATCCGTGATGTCCTTCTGTTCCCCACAATGAAGCCAATCCCTGCAAACAGCGGCAGAACAGCCAAGGAAGAAAATGAAGAAGAATAACGAAAAAAAAAGTTCAGCTCCTGTTGATGACGAGAAAATCCATATAACTAAAAGTATCTTTGAAACCAATCGTGAAATGATACAAAAAGCTGAGGAAGAAGAACGTCGCAGGCAGGAGGAGCTTGAAAAAAAGCTTGCAGAGCGTAAAAGAAAAGCCGAAGAAGCAAGAGACAAACGCCTTGAAACAGAGCGCCTTGAGCTTATCCGCTTAAAACAGGGCATTATCGAGGAAAGCGAAACCATAAAGCAAGAAGAAAAAGCAGAAGATAAAAGAAGCATCTGGAAAAAAATCTCAGATTTCTTCTATCTTAATAAATGGTGGCTGGGAATTGCCGCAATATTCGGCACAATCGGTATTTTCCTTGTACATAATCTGCTTACTCGTCCCAATCCCGACATTATCGTGCTTATGATAGGCGAAAATTACACAATGGGCGAAGAAAGTCAGTTAGAGGAGTATATCGAAACCTTTATCGAAGATTTCAACGATAATGGAAAAGCAGAAGCATCTGTCTATTATATTCCATATACAGCTAACGAAACAAAAGACTATGCCAACAGCGTAATGAACAAACTTTTTGCTGAATTGCAGAATGACGAAGCAGCAATAATAATCGGCAACAATCTTGCAGCAGATATTTTGGGCGATGACGGAGTACTTGCGGATTTATCTGCACTTTATCCCGATAACAAGCACATTGTCAAGGATAAGTTCATGCTGAAAGGCACTGATTTTGCTGAAAAAATCGGTGTTGACGAAAGCGTAGTTACAGATGAATGGTTCATGGCAATACGTGCACCCCGAAAGCTGATGCACACAAGTGAAAAAAATATGCAGGAGCTTTACGACAAGGATTTCCCTGTATTTGACGCTCTTGTAAAGGACCTTTCTGAATAAAGTGAGGTAAATATGAGCTATAATTTTAATGTTGAAAAGACAACCGCTGATCTGATTCAGTGGGTAAAGGATTATTTTGAAGCTACCGCAACTCCCGAAACAAAGGCAGTAATCGGCATATCAGGCGGCAAAGACAGTTCAGTAGCCGCCGCAGTATGCGTTAAGGCTCTGGGCAAGGAAAGAGTTCTTGGCATACTTATGCCCAAGGGCGTGCAGGCAGATATCGATTGCAGTCAGCTTCTTGTTGAAACACTGGGTATACAGCATTATACCATAAATATTGGCAGTACAGTTGACGCATTTACAAAGGAACTTGAAAGCCATATGCCTATGAACAGTCAGGCGATTATAAACACTCCCCCGCGAATCAGAATGACAACACTGTATGCAGTAGCGGCTTGCGTAGGCGGCCGAGTTGTAAACACCTGCAATCTTTCAGAGGATTGGGTGGGATATTCCACAAAGCACGGCGATGCGGCAGGCGATTTCTCCCCATTGTCAATGCTTACAGTTACGGAGATTCTGCAAATCGGCGATTATCTTGGACTTCCCGAAAGTCTTGTGCATAAAGTGCCAATAGACGGATTATGCGGCAAAACGGACGAAGAAAATCTTGGATTCACATATGCAGAACTTGACAGATATATCCGCGGATTAACGGATTTAAGCGACAAGCCCGAATTAAAGGAAAAAATCGACCGTATGCACAGGAATAATCTGCACAAATTACAGCTTATGCCAAAATTTGAAATATAAATGCAAAAGGGTATCAGTTTAACACAGCTGATACCCTTTAAATTTTCCAAATTTGAATGGGATTCTAAATGGCAAAGCCCTTTAGCAGAGTCCAGAGACGGAGTCTCTGGCAGGGTGTGGGACAGCGTCCCACATAGCGTTTAAGCGCTCTGCAAGGGGTGAATTTTCAAACAGTCCTGTGGACTGTTTGAAAAGAGGGGACGCTCTGCAAGTGAGAGCGTCCCCTAAAAAAATATCTTATTGTAACTTTTTCGACATTATCTATCGGACACGACGTATGTGTCCGCTATTTAACATCAAAATAAATTATTCAATGTACAGAATTTTTCTTCGTCCTCTGCCGTAAGCTCAATTTCTCCCAATTCCTCACGCAGAATAAGTGACGATATATTGAGATAGTCGATTAATTCAGCGTCGGATTCAACCGATACATAATATGCTTTTTTAACGTCTATTTCACCTGAACGAACAGCACATAATATTCCGTCATCTGACATATCGAAAATCATAGAAGTATCAAGATCGTCAAGATACCCTGCCTTATACATCTCAATATTATATTTAGCAATGAGATAATCAGGACTGCAAAAGCAGAGGAAAGCGAGCATTACAGTAAAAATTCCGGAAAACCACGCGGAAAACTTCAGTTCAAACCTGAACTGCTTAACAATAATAAGCACGAAAACAGCAGCGCAGAGGAGCATAAACCACATTGTATAGAATCTCAAACGAGTGAGACCGTATTCTGAAATATACATCACCATTTTGCTGATAGAAACGATAATGAGAATGATAGTGGAAAGGCTCAAGGCAAGGGTGTAAAATTTCAGAGCCACAGGCTTATTTCTGCCATGTTTCTGGGATAAAAAGCTGATAAAAATAATTATTGCAAGATTTATCAAAGTAACAGCGCAAAGCTCAAAGAATCCGCGCCGAGCATATTCGGAATAGGTGAAGCCCTCAGGTAGAGTTCCGGTAAATGGTGAGATAAAATAACCTGCCTGAGATATAAAAAACAGTACATACAGCAAAAGAACAGGCGTAACAGCGGTATAAAGCACCATATTTGGAATATTTCCCATATTGTTGATACGGAATTCACAAAGGGCGCTGTCCAGAGGTTCAATATTATCACGCTTGCAGTTGCTGTAAATCATACCGAAAAGGTACATACCGCAGGGGATAGACACGATGAAATGTAAAAGGACATCAAAACTATTATCAGAAAATGTTTTACTGAAAAGACTATTCAGAATATTCTCCATTCCCTCGTCAGCAGAAGCAAGGAGATTCGCAATAATAAATGTCACAGGAATAGTCATAAGAAGTCCAAGGAATATGTGCTTTATATTTCCTGCTGATTTAGAATGTCCCAAAGAAGATTTTACCGCAAGAGGCTGTATATGCATATTTGAAACAGGAAATTCCAGAACAGCTTTTTTCATAGCAGCAGGGAGAAATTTTTCAATTTCGCTTTTTCCCTCAGCAGTTGAGTACACAAAATACGCCCCGGTACCAAAGAGAAAAACACCTGCAAGGAATTTGATGAGTCCGTTATCAGTGATTGAGAAAACGAAAGAAAACAGATACAATATAGCGGCAATTATTTTATTTACAGCAGTCAATTTGTAGTCATTTCTTTTCAGAAATACAATAGAAGCCGTAGTAATAGTGATATTAACAGCAGTAGAAATAAATCCGGCAGGATTGAAAATCTGAAATTCAATCCAGAGAAAAGCCAGAACAGCAATAATAAAAGCGTATGCTTTTTCAGCCGTGGTGAAATTCAGAGTTTCCGTTTCCTCAGCAACTTCTGCGGAATCGTTGATTTTTTCCGAATCCTCAGAAACAGTTTTATTTTCAGTATTTTCGATAATTTCCGTATCAACAGCAACAAATTCTTTTTCAGTCATAAAGAACACTCCTAACGTGTTCTGTTACTGCGCCTCAGGCTTTCTGAATTCAAGTATATCACCGGGCTGACAATCGAGTATCTCGCAAATTTTTTCCAGAGTAGAGAAACGGACAGCCTTAGCCTTACCCGTTTTCAGAATGGAAAGATTAGCAGTAGTTATACCAACTTTTTCCGCAAGCTCCTGCGAGGACATTTTGCGTTTTGCCATCATAACGTCCAGATTCACAATAATCGGCATAGTTTATCCCTCCTCATATTGTAAAGTCATTTTCGGATTTAATTTCCACAGCCTTTTCAAAGACGTTTTTGAGAACGCGTATAATAAGTCCGAGCATAAGCGCAAAAACCGCAGGCATAGCGAAAATATAACGCCACAGACAGAGGATAGAGAAATCAACAGCGGCAAGGATACAGCACCATGAAATAATACGCAGACAGCGGGTATTATCATTGTCAAAAACGATATCCTTGTTGATATTGTTCAGCAATCGGTGGAGGAAATACAGCGCAGCGAAAGCAAAGATTTCCGCGGTATAAAGCCCTATGCAAAAAGGGATAAAGATATCACCTTTAATAAGTCCTATAGGTTCGGTCAGGAAATCATAGAACTTTATCATATAGGGCAATAGGAAAGAAAGCGCAACGAATAAAGCCGCCACAACAACGGTCAGAAATCTTGACAGTAACAGAGATTTAGTTTTAGTCCACATAAATATAGAGCTCCTTTATGTTTCTGATAATAGTATATCACAGAATTTACCATTTGTCAATACTTTTTTATCGAAAAACAATAATTATTTTTTGAATATTAATATACAACAAACCGCACAGCATATGTGCGGTTTGTTTGGGATTGTTGAAAAACCTGAATTTCGTTCAGAAATTGTGGACTACCAAGGGCAACCCAAATGCAGAACGATGAATAAATAATAGTTGTTTTGTAGGGACACGGCGTGCCGTGTCCGTTCTATAAATTGCAACAAAAAAACAATTGAATTATTAATAAAATATAACTAACGCTGCTAAAATAAATAACGGTAAATTTTATTTAATAGTGCCAATTTATCCTGTTGATGATTAGTGAAAAAGTAGAAAATAAAAATTATTTTTCAATAATCAATGTTTTTCCGTTGGAAAAATGTCCATTTTAGACTATTAGTGAGAGGGGGTGTAAAATTATGACAAAGATGAATTATAAAATATCAGCAATATCAAGAACAAGTCTTTCTGACTTTTCCCAACCGAGACAAGGGTCAGTAATGGACTTTCCGTAGATATCCTCACCAATTTTCTGGCAGCCGTCCTCAATATAGCTTTCAATCATAAGACCTTTTACAAGCTTTCTGATATCTTCGCTGTGACGCATACTGTGGAGGATTTCCTTAGCAATACGCACCTGTTCAAGATACTGTTTGCCGGAGTTGGCATGATTTGTATCAACAATAAGTGCGGGATTCTGCAAATCCTTTTCCGCATAAGTCTGAGCAAGGCGGTATAAGTCTTCATAGTGATAATTGGGGAAAGACTGACCTCTGTCGTTGACATATCCGCGGAGAATAGCGTGAGCGTAAGGGTTTCCGTCGCTCTTTGCCTCGTGACCGCGATACATGAAAGCGTGAGAGTGCTGAGCCGCTGTGATAGCGTTCATCATTACGGATATATCGCCGCCTGTGGGATTTTTCATACCAACGGGGATAGAAACACCGCTTGAAACAAGTCTGTGCTGCTGATTTTCAACGGAGCGCGCGCCGATAGCAACATAGGCAAGAATATCATCAAGATAGCTGTAATTCTCGGGATAGAGCATTTCATCAGCGGCAGAAAAGCCTGTTTCAGCAAGAGCCTTGATATGAAGATTTCTTACAGCAACAATACCGCTTGCAAGGTCTGGCATAGCAGTGGGGTTAGGCTGGTGGAGCATACCCTTGTAGCCGTCGCCTGTAGTACGAGGTTTACCTGTATAAATTCTTGGGATAATGAGAATCTTGTCCTTAACCTTTTCCTGCAATTCGCGAAGTCTTGTGATATAGTCAATTACAGGCTCTTCAGAATCAGCAGAGCAGGGACCAATGATAAGTATAAACTTATCGGAATCACCGCGGAATACAGCCTTAATTTCCTCATCTCGCTGAGCCTTTACAGCTGCAAGCTCAGGTGAAATAGCGTGTTCTTTCTTGATTTCTGAGGGCTTTGGAAGCTCTCTTACAAATGTCATTGACATATTTAATCATTCCTTTTCTATTAATTTATCTGCTCCGTATTTCTGACAAAGCAGGTCAATAAGCGTTAAAGCAGTTATGCTGTCAACCACAACTCTTGCGCGGTGAACAATAGCAGGGTCATGTCGTCCCTGAATCTGCAAAGTTGTATTTTCTCCGTTGCGCATATCAATAGTATTCTGCTCCTTATAAATGGAGGGAGTAGGCTTCACAGCACAGCGGAAAATAAGAGGCATACCATTTGTTATACCGCCGAGAATACCGCCGCAGTTATTCGTAGCAGTGCGGATTTCACCGCTTTCATTGACAAAAGCGTCATTTGCCTGACTTCCGCGCAAATCAGCATAACCGAAACCTGCGCCGAATTCCACACCTTTAACAGCAGGAATACTGAAAAGCGCATGGGAAAGGAGACTTTCAACAGTGTCAAACCAAGGTTCACCAACACCTGCAGGCATACCGTAAACAGCTGTTTCAAGTCTGCCGCCTACGCTGTCGCCATCAGATTTTGCAGCCATTATAGCCGCTTTCATGGGTTCTTCTGCATCGGGATTAAGCACAGCAAATTCTCTGCCGTCAAGGTAATCAATATCATTTTTGATGTTTTCAAATCCGCGGTCGAAAACGCCACCGCAAGATAGAATATGAGTGCCGATAGTAATGCCTTTTTCTTTCAGAGCAGATATTGCAACAGCACCAGCCGCAACGATACCGGCGGTAATACGTCCGGAGAAGTGACCGCCGCCGCGGAAATCCTGAAATCCGCCATATTTTACGTCAGCAGTAAAATCAGCATGACCGGGACGAGCTTTATAAGCAAGCTCACCGTAATCACTGCTTCTTGTGTTCTGATTTTCGATTATAAAAGTTATGGGAGTACCTGTAGTTCTGCCGTTGAAAACTCCGCTGACGATTTTAACCTCGTCCGCTTCCTTTCGGGGAGTTGAAATAGCTCCCACGGACTTTCTCAGGCTCATCTGACGGGCAATAAATTCTTCATCAACAGCAATACCCGCAGGCATACCGTCGAGAACTGCACCGATAGCTGTACCATGACTTTCACCGAATATAGTTACAGCAATTTCCGAGCCGAATGTATTTTTCAATATGTTTCAACTCCTTTAAAGTAATAGGTGTTCCAAATAATTATACATCAATATCACGCTGTTGTCAAGAAAAATATTGCTTTACTCCAATAAAACTCTCTGCCGCCATAAGCGAAGTAGTTACAAAAAAATAAATCCAGAGAAACATTGATACTTTCTCCGGATTTTGGGGTCCCTTTTATTATTACCTATAAATCATAATTTGTCCAATATTATTTTTACAATAAATATTATCAGATAGTGAAGCGGATAAAAGATATAGAAAAACCATTTAGCAAAGTTTGGGTGTTTACCTTTTTTACCGTTATAGAATACAGTCATGCAAAGATATGCCCCCATAAAAACTGCAAGCATAATGAACATATACAAAATCAACTTAAACGCAGGAACTGTACCCAATGAGAAAAGATTCAATGAAGTATGAATAAATATCAGTAAGCTATACGCAATAAATCTCGCTTTCGGTCTGTCCCTTAAGATATGTAATAATAATATGAATAATACACCAAAAATCATCCAGTCGGAATAAAGTAAAAGAGTCGCAGCATCACACAGGATAATAAGCAATATTCTCTGCCACAGCTTGAATTTACTTTCCCATGCAATAATGGAAAGTAATCCGAAAAACAGTGTAAATATCACATTGAACGTCCACCAACCGTTTAACGGCTGAAATATAAGCCAGTGAAAAGGCTGTGAAATACAAGCAAACAATAGCAGTCTTAACGCATATTTCTTCCTATTCCTTGTATATTTGTATCCATCGGCTATAAAGAAAAACATAACCGGAGGACAAAAAAGTGATAAGCCTGAAATGAGAAGCAATGGCAGAGAAAGTTCATATAAAGCAAGTTCATTCTCCGGATGATTCATAAGATTTATCCAGGCTATCATATGTCCTATAAACATTGGAATATATGCAAGATATTTCATCATATCACGATTCAATACCCTGACGTTGCTGTTAATAATCTTCATAACAAATCGCCTTTCAAAAAAATAAAAAATGCTGATAAAATAATTATAACAAAATTTACAAATAAAGTCAATGTCACAAGTAATGCAAAGCCACTTTTGACATTTAATCAAAAGCGGCTTATAATGCTTTTATATTACTATCTTCAATAATGGGAAGAGTAGTTCATTTTCAAAATAAATCAGCGGATTCCGTACTTTTCGATTACATAGTCCATATCCTTATCGCCTCTGCCTGAGAGATTGATAAGAACAGAACCTTTCTTCATCGTCTGAGCAAGCTTTATTCCGTATGCTACAGCATGTGAACTTTCAATAGCGGGGATAATTCCCTCAAGTCTTGAGAGAGTAAAGAATGCGTCGATTGTTTCTTCATCGTTGATAACATCATATTTTACTCTGCCTAAATCGTGTAAAAATGCGTGCTCAGGGCCTGATGAGGGGTAGTCAAGTCCGCTTGCAACAGAGTAAACAGGAGCAGGCTCACCGTTTTCATCTTTCAGCATAATGCTGTTGAATCCGTGCATAATGCCCTCTGTGCCGTATTTCAGGCTTGCTGCATGGTCGCCGAGAGCTGTACCTCTGCCGAGGGGTTCAATTCCGTAAATGTCAACAGGGTCGTTTAAGAATCCTGCAAACATACCCATAGCATTTGAGCCGCCGCCTACACAAGCTACAATTGCGTCAGGAAGCTCGCCTGTCATATCTATAAACTGTTCTCTTGCCTCGATACCTACAACGCTCTGGAAATCTCTTACCATTAAAGGAAAAGGATGAGGTCCGAGAACAGAGCCGATGCAGTAAATAGCGTCCTTATACTCCTTTGCATAAGCTGCAAATGCTGCATCTACGGCTTCTTTGAGCGTCTGGAGACCGTCTGTAACTTCAACAACTTTTGCGCCGAGAATTTTCATACGTGCAACGTTGGGAGCCTGTTTTTCAATATCAACCTTGCCCATGTAGATATCACATTCAAGTCCGAAATATGCGGCTGCTGTTGCAAGTGCAACACCGTGCTGTCCTGCACCTGTTTCAGCGATTACCTTTTTCTTGCCCATATACTTTGCAAGGAGGGCTTCACCCATGCAGTGATTGAGCTTATGTGCGCCTGAGTGGTTTAAGTCCTCACGCTTTGCATAAAGCTGAACTCCCGTTCCGATGCTGTCGGAAAGGCGCTGAAGATGTGAAATTGGCGTAGGTCTGCCCTGAAATTCTCTGCGGATACGGCGAAGCTCGTCAATAAACTTTCTGGATTTGCAGATAGTATTGTAAGCGTGTGTGATTTCATTCATAGCTGCCTGAAGCTCAGGGGAAATATAGGAGCCGCCGTATTTTCCGAAAAAGCCGTCCTCAGTGGGATAATTCTTAAAGTATGTGTCAAAATTAACATTATTGAAAATCATAATCATTTCCTCCAAAAAAATTATTTATAATCATAATAAAAGCCAAAGTATAGAGTGTCGAAAAAGTTACAATAAGATATTTTTCTAAGGGATACTCTGTAAGTGAGAGCGCTTGTGGGACGCTGTCCCACACCCTGCCAGAGACGCTGTCTCTGGACTCTGCTAAAGGGCTTCGCCCTTTAGAATCCCATTTTATTTATA
>CALGTV010000031.1 GCA_937902395.1 uncultured Ruminococcus sp. | reverse complement strand
AGCTTTCCTTGCAGCTGCCGCACCTATCTGTTTTTTCTTTAATCAAACGAGTTTTAGAGATGCCCTAAAAGAAGAATATAAGCACCGAGATTTTGGGCGGTGCTGATATCTTTAGGAGGGAATCAAATTGAAAAAATATAGCAAATATTTATCCGTGATTATGTCTGCATTTCTGACAGCAGCAAATATATGCGGAATGAGTTCTGCCGATATTTACGCACAGGAGCGATATGTTACCAATAATATGAGATTGGAATCACTTGACAGAGGAATTTCCGCTTTTAATACAGGCAGCGGTATGCTTGTAAGCTGGCGATTTCTCGGAAGTGACAGCGATAATGCTGAATTCAAACTTTACCGTGACAACAATCTTATATATACAAGTTCAGCTGATAAAGCAACCTGTTATCTTGATAAAAACGGTACTGCAAATTCTGTATATCGTGTTGATACTATAGATAGAGGGAATACTTCAAGTGATACCTGCACTATAAAATCAGATAAGGATTATTTTGATATTTCTATGGATATTCCCACAAGTGAAGACTGCACATACAGTCCGAATGATTGTTCTGTCGGTGATGTTGACGGTGACGGTACATATGAACTCTTTGTTAAGTGGGACCCCTCAAATTCACAGGACAATGCAAATAAGGGATATACTGACAATGTTTATATAGACTGTTACCGTCTGACAGGTGAAAAGCTGTGGCGTGTTGACCTCGGAAAAAATATCCGTGCAGGTCAGCATTATACTCAATTTCTCGTTGCTGATTTTGACGGTGACGGAAAAGCTGAAATGACTTGTAAAACTGCTGACGGAACTATTGACGGCATAGGTAAGATTATCGGAAATGCAGATGCAGACCATAGAAACAACGAGGGCAGAATATACAAGGGTGCGGAATATTACACATTATTTGACGGCTTGACAGGTAAGGCACTTGATACGGTTAACTACAAATTCCCAAGAAATAATAACTCTGGCAATGAGGGTTGGAGTACCACATGGGGTAAGGATAACTACGGAAACCGTGGTGACCGTTTTCTCGGTGCGGTATGCTATCTTGACGGAATTAAACCAAGTGCTGTTTCAATTCGTGGATATTATCAAAGAACAACAGCCGTTGCATATAATGTTGTCAATGATAAGCTTGTTGAAGTGTGGAGTTTTGATTCGGGTGATAATGAAAATACAGCAGGATATGGCGACGGAAATCACAACTGTATGCCTGCCGATGTTGATAATGACGGTAAACAGGAGCTTGTACTTGGAGGATGCTGTATTGACGATAACGGAACAATACTCTGGGATACAAATAACGGACACGGCGATGCTATGCATCTCGGCGATTTTGACCCTGACAGAAATGGTTTAGAGCTTTTTGTATGTCACGAAGAAGAACCACATGGCATATCTCTTATTGCAGCTGAAACAGGTAAAACAATATGGCGAAAAAACGGTGATAAGGATACAGGGCGGGCAATAGCGGATAATATTTACAACGGAAACAGAGGAGCAGAGTTTTCGGGTTCAAGACCGGCAAATGCTGTACTTGATGTAAACGGAACTGTTATAGATAATATGCCTGCACCTGCAAATAATTTTCTTATTTACTGGGACGGCGACCTTGAACGTGAAATCCTTGACGGCGTAGACATTTCAAAAATGACCTCTGCAACAAAAATTTCAACTATTTTTTCCGCAGAGGGATGCTCGGCAAATAACGATACTAAAAATGTGCCTTGTCTTTCTGCGGATATTTTCGGTGACTGGCGAGAAGAATTGTTTGTGAGAACTGCTGATAATAGAGCTATAAGAGTTTTTAGTACTCCCTACGAAACTGATGTGAGATTGACAACTCTGATGCACGATACGCAATACAGAAATCAGGTTGCAGGACAAAACATTGGTTATAATCAGCCGCCTCACCTCAGTATTTATCTTGAAAGTGATATTCAGGATATTCCCGAAAATGAATCGGCTATAAAAAACGGTGGAATTTACAGAATACAGAATAAAGCAACAGGTCAATATCTTACAGTTGACGGAAATATTGGAGCAAACTCCAAAAACGTTCTTCTTGGTACGGGTACAAAATGGAAACTTGAAGAAACTTCTGACGGATATTATAATCTTATAGCACAGGGGTTGAAATCTAATGATACAAACGTATATGCCCTTGATGTCAGCGGAAAAAAGACTGCCGATGGAACAAACATAGAAATATACACAAAAAAAGATAATGGCGAAAATCAAATATTCACACTGCTTCAGAATCCTGATGGCAGTTATAAAATTCTTACAAAGATTACCAAAGATAAATCCTGCGTGGCAATTGTGGATAATGATGCAAAGCAATATGCTCTTGTAAACGAAAATGCAGAAAATTCTGATTGGATATTTATAGCTGATACAGTTGACATAACAGTTCGCAAAACATGGGAAACCGTGAATTCTACGGCTATTCCTAAGCCGATTACTATTGTTCTTAATCAGGTAAACAAAAATACTCTTGCAGTTATAACAAAAAGTTTCAGAACAGGTACAATTGAAAGCTATACAGGCAACGTGGGAACTCTTGTGTTTACCGATCTGCCAAAAACAAATAATGACTGCACAGTTGAATATGTATATACTATTGAAGAATTAATGAACGATGAAATTGGAAATCAGTATGTTTCATCAATTGTTAAAAGTGAGGATAAGGATACTATTGAAATAACAAATAAGCTTAAAAAGGGATTTATTTCAATAAAGAAAGAATGGATTAATCCCGATAATGTTGATTTAAGCAATGCATCTGTAAGTGTAAATATACTTCTTAACGGAAAAGTCTATAAAACTGTCACTTTGTCCTCTCCCGACTGGACAACTGCCGAAGTTGTGGAACTCCCGATATATGACGGAAATGGAAATCCCTGTATGTATTCATTTAATGAAACTGTCAGCGGACTCGATGCTTCATATACTCAAAAATTGTGTCAATGGCAAGATGAAACAGGAAATCGTAGTAATGTTGCAAATGGAATAACTATTTCTGAAACTGAAAAAACAGTGATAATTACAAATGAAGTGGAAAATGACAATATTTTTCTTCCTGATACAGGCGGTTTGGGAACTGAAATATTTACAATTATTGGCTTTTCATTGATGATGATTTCGTTTTTCTTTATTGCAATAAAGAAAAAAAGGTGCTACGAAAAAACTCTGTAAATTAATCAATTGTAATAAAAACGATAATATTATGAGAGCAGCAAAAATAACGCTGCTCTATTTTTTTACTATTATGAACTGATGAGTTCTATATTATATCATATTTCCTCGTTTTTGTACAGGAATTTTTAGAGATGCCCTTAATTGTTGTTCGTCATTAATCAAGAAACTATCTGAAAGCGGTAGATATGCCACTAAAAAATCGAAAAGAATAAATCATTTGTCTGTTGTAAAGTTGAACACATTTTCGCAGTTATTAAGTTGCTATTCGGGAATCGGAAAACACGATACCGATGTCTACAAAAACGACTGCCAAAAATTATATCATGTTCGCATTGGCGAATCTTTATCTGGCTGATAGAAAATCTCTGTCAGTCTGATTTGGTGCGCCTGTGGGAATACCCTTACTGCCTGTTAATACTTGATAACCAGCAAGTCTCATCACTTTGTCGAGACTTGTGTTTTCTACAGGGGAGGATTTATTTGACGGTTACGGTACAATAATTATTATATATGCTGTTGCATTTGTAATTTTCAATTGTAGTAATACCAATCCCTAAAATGTTAGTAGATAAAGATGATGAGCAGAAATGATGTATGTCAAGGCGGACGACGAAAGCATACTGCCGTATGGTG
>CALGTV010000030.1 GCA_937902395.1 uncultured Ruminococcus sp. | reverse complement strand
CCTTTGCTCTTAATTCTGCTGTTGTGGCATGGCAGATTGACAACGAGCTTGAAGCTTATCACTGCACCTGTCAGGTCTGCCGTGAGAAATTCCGTCAGTGGCTTATGGAGCGTTACGGCTCAGTTGAGAATATCAACAGAGCGCTGAATAAGAGTTATACCGACCTTTCACAGATTATTCTTCCCGATAATCCCAAGGAGGCATGGCGTGAGCCTGCACTCTGTCTTGACTGGTATCGCTTTACGTCGGAATCAGTTATAAATTTTACAAGTGATATAATGAAGCTTATACGCATGGTCAAGGACGATGCATTGATTACCACAAATACGGATTTCGGCAAAAACCGTCCTGATTACTATAAGTTATATGATTTTCTTGATTTTGTTTCGTATGACAACTATCCTCCTGTGAGATTGTCAAAGAATCCTGAGGAAATCAGTTCTCATGCGTTCAATCTTGACCTGATGAGAGGCATAAAGGGCGGTCATTTCTGGGTTATGGAACAGCTCAGCGGACCGCAGGTTGAGCAGGGAGTTATATCTCCCTCTCCAAGAGCAGGCATGATTATGGGATATGCTATGCAGGCTATGGTGCGCGGTGCGGATATGGTTTTCCATTATCGCTGGAGAACGGCTCTTGCAGGGGCGAAAATGCATCATCACGGCATATTCGACCACAGCAACAAGCCCAACCGCAGATTTCTGGAGTTTTCGGAGCTTTGCAGATGCGTGGCAAAGCTGAAAGACCTCAATGACACCTATATTGAATCCGATGTGGCAATTGTCTATTCGCCAATATCCGACGCGGCATTCAGAATACAGCCTCAGAGCGAGGGATTCAGCTATATAAATCAGCTTAAAAAATTCCATAAGGTGCTGACTAATTTCGGCGCAAACGTTGATGTTGTATCTCCCGAAACCGACCTTTCAAAATATAAGCTTGTAATTGCTCCGTCGCTGTACGTGAACAGGGAGGCGGCAACAGGCAGTATATACAAGTATGTAATAAACGGCGGAACAGTTGTCCTGACGGCGAGAAGCGGTGTAAAAGACGAGTTCAACAACTGCATTATGGAGCCTCTGCCCACTGTTTTCAGGGAGCTTATAGGCGCTGAAATCGAGGAATATGACCCCATAGGCAGTGAGGAATATGCTATCCGTGACTTTGCAGGTGACGAGTATATATGCAGTAAATGGTGCGATATCCTCACCCCTGTCAGCGCAAGGGCATATGCCGTATACAGCGGCGGTGATTACGACGGCTGTGCGGCTGTTACCATGAACCGCTACTGCGGCGGAGTTGCTTACTACGTGGGAACTATGTGCAAATCCGATTTTTGCAGAAGCTTTATCTCAAATCTGATGATGCAGACTGGTATACCGAAGCTTGAGAATCTCCCGAAAGGCGTGGAGGTAACAACGAGGACAAACGGCAGAGATGAGTATATCTGCTTTTTCAACAACTCTGAGGAGAGAGTGTGCGTTCCTCTGCCTAAGCCTATGTACAGCATGATAAGCGGTACGGAAATTGAAGATATGGAGCTTACTCCGTTCAGAATGGAAATAGTGAGGAAGTAAATGAGAATAGTATTGCAAAGAGTAAATTCCGCAAGCGTAACAGTTGAGGGCAATATCTGCGGAAAAATCGGGAAAGGATATCTTGTGCTTCTTGGGGTAGGTCAGGGAGATTCTGAGGAGGATTGCCGCAGACTTGCGGATAAGATAATAAATCTGCGTATCTTCTCGGACGAGAATGACAAGATAAATCTCTCTCTGGGTGATGTTGACGGCGATTTGCTGGTTGTATCTCAGTTTACGCTTTATGCGGACTGCCGCAAGGGGAATCGTCCGAATTTCATACAGGCAGGAAAACCCGACGAGGCAGAGCGTCTGTACAATTATTTCACCGAATACTGCCGCAGTAAAGGAAAGCATGTAGAGACGGGAATTTTCGGTGCGGATATGAAAGTAAACCTTGAAAATGACGGTCCGTTTACGGTTGTTTTGGAATAAAGATTTTAGCCTATAGCCGTTAGCTTTTGACAGGTTATAATAATCAGCTAAAGGCTAATTGCTGATAGCTAACAGCTCAACAAAAAATAATAGACATTTTCAAGAATACGTTAAGAATCCAAGTGTACACACGTGTATTCTTGTATTCTTGTATTCTTCATGCATATTATACAAACACATGCTGCATTTCAGTTGTACGTTGTATAATATATACAAGAAATTGAAGATGATAGACACATTCAAGAATACGTTAAGAATTCAAGAGTACACACAGGAATTCTTGGATTCTTGGATTCTTACTGCACTTTGCACAAAAATATATGATATCATCTGTGATATATTATATAATATTGCGTATTATTTGTAGGGGCTGCCTTTGGCAGTTCGCTGACAGTACGTCAATTTAATTAAGAGTTCAAAATTAAAAAAGAATTATTAATCCTGATAATACAAATAACAAATATTAATATAAATTATAAAATATATAATTATTTATTGTAGGGGCGACCATTGGTCGCCCAGTTTTCAATCATAATAACATATTATAAATTTCGTTCCGAAATTGTGGGCGGATAATATCCGCCCCTACACAAAATAACGTAAAATATCCATGTCCATTCTATTTACTTAAAGCTAATGGCTAACAGCTACAGACTAAAATTTCACTAAAATACAAAAATATAATTATGTTTATTTGTACAATATGCAGTAAGAATCCAAGAATCCAAGAATCCAAGAATTCCTGTGTGCACTCTTGGATTCTTAACGAATTCCTGAAAACGTCTATTATATGTGTTTTGTTGTGGATATTATATAATATATCATAAAATAACAATATGTATTTATGTAATATGCAGTAAGAATCCAAGAATCCAAGAATCCAAGAATCCAAGAATTCCTGTGTGTACTCTTGGATTCTTAACGGATTCTTGAAAATGTCTATTATTTTTTTGTTTGGCTGATATTTACTCCCAAATGCTAACAGCTCTCCATAATTTTAGCCATGTATTCTTCGGTGGAATATAATCCACTGCGGTTATATCGCCCGATTCCGTAAAGGCACTGGGGGTCACGGGTGATATAATTTTCCTGCTCGCGACAGGTAAGCGTCATAAGGAATCCGCTGTCACGTATAACAGGAAGACTTTCACGGCTTACACTGCCAAAGGGATATGTAAAAACAACGGGATAAAAGCCGATATTCTCACGGATTTCCCCTTGAAGTCTCTGGAAATCCTCTGAAATTGCCTTGCGGTATTCCTCCTCGCTTTCGTCATTATTCCGCGAACAGCCGATTCTGCCGTCGTACAGGGAGTGCATATTGTAAGTGTGATTTCCTATTTCAATTCTGTCGGATTCCACAAGCTTCTCAATATCCTCCCACGTAAGATAGGAATATTTCGGATTGTGGGGGTCTTTTATCGCGTCATTGTCGATATAGCTTCCCACAACGGAAACAACAGCTGTCATGTCGTATTTTTCAAGAAGCGGCACAAGGACTGATAAATTGTTGTAAAATCCGTCGTCCAGTGTTATCATTACGGGATTTTCAGGCAGATTTCCCCGATTCTGTGTATATGCGATAACCTGCTCAGCAGTTACGGTGTTATATCCGTTGGATTTGAGCCATTGCAGGTCGGATTCGACTTGTCGGGGAGATACCGTGTATTCTGTGGGGGTATCGGTGTAAATGCTGTGATACATTATAACAGGCAGACGTACAGGCTCTTCTGCCTTTGTGAGCAGAGTTTTTCCCCAGAGTATTATAACAGCGCCTATCAGAAATATAATCAAGGCTGTGGATAAAATTTGTATAATGCTGTGTAAACGGCTCTTTTTTTCCATTTTCATCACTCTCCCGAGATATTATTATTCTTATGCCGCGGATTAAATGCCTGTCCAGCGGTGATAAAATTTCTTTTAGCTGAATATAATTTCACTAAGGGACAATTATATTATTATCGTGACTAAAGGAACGGTGAGAAGATGAAAAATCAAAAGAGAAAAGTTATCAGCAGAGCAGTACGCTGGGCTGTACTGCTTACCCTGCCGCTGACTGCCGCAGGAACTGTCAGGGGAGTGAAAGCGGCGGCAGAAATGCTGAATAATCCCGAAACAAGCAGGCAGACTTTTTCTGAGGTTTCAGATAACAGCGAATCCTCAGAGCTTAAAGGGGCGGACTTGCTGTCGGGGGAAATGGTACTTTCCAAAGGATACGGCGTATATGCCGAAACAACAAAGGGCGAGGTACGTCTGATGAGCCCTCTGGAAATGGAATCGGAGAATCCGGGAGAAAAGCCCTATCCTGAAGAATGGACAAAGGGAATTGAGATTGTCCGCGCAACATATGGCAGATACGGCGGAAGTACCTATTTTGACCTTGACGGCGGCAGTCAGGTAAATAATCAGTCTACAATTTCAAATGATACACTTTTAAGAGAAAGCCGTTCAGCTCCCGATTTTACTATATCTGCTACTGATGAGCCGCAGGTGCTTTTGTATCATACCCATACTACAGAGAGCTTTGAGCCATTTGTAAGGGAGAATATGGACGCGAATTTCAACTATCGCACCACCGACGAGACGAAAAATATGATTATGGTTGGAAATGCCATTCAGGCGGAGCTTGAAGCCAAGGGAATCGGAGTTATACACGTTACGGAGATTCATGATTATCCCTCGTATAACGGCTCATACGGCAGAAGCCGCGAAAGTATTTTACCCATACTTGAACAGTATCCCGAAATCAAAGTTGCTCTTGATATCCACCGTGACGCTATTGCAGGGGATGATTTTGCATCTCAGCCATATGTTGAGATAGACGGAAAAGAGGCGGCACAGGTGATGATTATATCAGGCTGTGACGACGGAACTCTGGGTATGCCGAATTACATGAAAAATTTCCATTTTGCAAGCAGTTTACAGCGTCAGCTGGAGGGGGATTATCCGGGACTTACAAGACCGATACTTTTTGATTATCGCCATTACAATCAGGATTTGACAACAGGAAGTCTGCTTGTTGAGGTAGGCTCACACGGAAATACACTTGAACAAGCGCAGTATTCGGGACAGCTTATCGGTCGTTCACTTTGCAGATTATTTGATGAAATGAGGGAGCAGTCATAAAAAATGGCATAAAAAAGACGGTCAGAGGGGTATTGATATACCTTGTACTGACCGTTGGTATCTGGATGTTTATATATTCCTACACAAATTCCCATAACAGAATTACAGCAGAAAAAATAACTCCTGCGGCTTTTTCTGCTGATGAAGATGAGTGGGAAATTAGATTAATGGGCAGAAAATTCAGATTTGAACCTGAAATTTTTGATTCTGACAGCAAATTCTATTTTATATCATACATTTTTGCTCCTGTGGAATTAAGGGGAGCGATATTATGTACTGAAAGAGCGTGGGAATAGAAATTCGGGCTTTGATGTCATATCATCGTAGAAGCAGTTAAGCTCCCCTGCATAATACAGTTCAGCATTTGGGAAATTTCGGAAATCATCGGGAGTATATAGTGAGAATGGTTTTTCAAGTGGAATTCCGATTCTTTCCATAGTAAAAGCAACAAACTGTGAGCAGACAAAATTTTTATCTCTTGCCCAGTTCTTTTTAAGATAAAGAGGGACAAGTCCCAGAAGATTATATGAATAAATCCTGCGGTTATCAGCGAAATGCTGTATGATCCTGTTGTATTCAGCCTTTTGCTCTGCAGTGACTTTAATGCGATAAATTTCGCAGGGGATGAAGTCAAATTGCCCGAGAGTACCTTTTCCAACAATTTCCCTGTTGAAAGTTGCAGGGAGAATAAACGGGCGGTAAGTGCGGCAGAAGCTGTACATTTCAGAGAGGTCGGCACTGCTGGAGAGGGAAACGTGATTATAAGGCTTTTTTGTAACGAATCTGAATAATCGCGCCGGCTTTGTGCCTGTTTGTGCAACTATGATATAAATATAATCCAAATGTTCACCTCCATATATCAAAATGTAAAAAGCATAATTTTTCTACAAATATTATACCATAAACTCTTGCAAATTTCAAGAGTTTTTGATATAATATTATTTAGCATTGTTTGTATATAGTATATGCAAAAATATGCGCCTGTAGCTCAGTGGATAGAGCAGTGGCCTCCGACGCCATGTGCGCTGGTTCGATTCCAGTCAGGCGTACCAAGAGAATTAAGAATGCAGAATTATGAATTATTGCGTAGGGGCTGCCTTTGGCAGCTTTTTTGCAAATATGAAAAAGGATGAAGTATGGACAAGTTAGTAATAAAACACAACGAACTGACAGCAGATGAATTTATTTATCTGTGGGAATCTGTGTGGGACGGTGCACCGACTTTAGAGCAGGTACAGCTTGCTATGGAGAACAGTGTATTCTGCGTTTCTGTATTCGACGGTGAAAAAATTGTTGCAATGGCTCGAATGATTGGCGATATGGGGCTGTGCTATTATATTAAAGATGTAGTTGTCCACCCTGACTATCAGAAAAAGGGGATAGGCAGGCTTCTTATCAATGAATTGCTGAACTTCATTAAATCCAACGGTATAAGCGGTACGGAAATTTTTGTGGAGCTTTGTACAATGCCTGATAAGATTCCTTTTTATGAAAAATTCGGATTTTCCGCTAATGAGGCACAGAGGCTCCGAATTATGCTCCCTGTAGAATAAAAAACAACCGCCCGATGTGTGAATGTCAGGCGGTTGTGTTTAGTTGGATAAATTGGAACTTGTCAATCGCATTCTTTTTGATAGTAAGCAAATTCCTCGTCCCGTTTCACTTCACAATAACCCAGCTTGGTATAAAAAGCATTTGTTCTTACATTCCAAAGTGGCGTATCAAGTTTGATTTTCTTAATACCAGAATAGTAAGTTTCCACAATTTTCATCAAAGAAAGACCATATCCCTTTCGATGATGAGCTGGGTTAATAAATATTCTGCCAATGTACAATGTTTCACTGTTTTTGTCCACAAATAGAACTGCACCACCAACGATTTCGCCATCTACGACTGCCTGTAGTAAATGCCCTTCGTTTTTCATCTGAATGTGCCATGGAATTGAATCATAATCAGGAGGTCTATTTGCTTCGGAAGCACCAACATTAATATCGCTATCAAACGCAGCCTTTGATATAGCCACAATTCTTTTTATATGTTTCAATTCTGCATTTTCTAACCTCATAAAAGTCATATCCTCGTCAAATTCTTATTTATCGGTCTGTCCGACCAACTATATTATACCACATTTAGCAAACGATTGCAACAAAAAACCTCCGATATATTCACATCGGAGGTTTTGGTTGGGGTAGCGGGATTTGAACCCACGCCTGACAGAGTCAAAGTCTGTTGCCTTACCGCTTGGCCATACCCCAGTAGATATATTTATCTTTTATACAGAAAAAAGTCCGAATTATCGGACTTTTTCTGACATGGAGGCGCCACCCAGATTTGAACTGGGGATCAGGGTGTTGCAGACCCACGCCTTACCACTTGGCTATAGCGCCATGTTGGAGCGGATTACGAGGCTCGAACTCGCTACCTCCACCTTGGCAAGGTGGCGCTCTACCAGATGAGCTAAATCCGCATTTTATTTGGTGCCTCCGGTCGGAATCGAACCAACGACACGAGGATTTTCAGTCCTCTGCTCTACCGACTGAGCTACAGAGGCAAATGTGGCGACCTGGATGGGGCTCGAACCCACGACCTCTAGCGTGACAGGCTAGCGTTCTAACCAACTGAACTACCGGACCGAGTTGAACGTCGCCGCATCAAAAATTGTGTCGTGCGTCGCGCGCTTGATTATAATACCATAAGAATTTCCATTTTGCAATAGTTTTTTGAAAAAAAATAAAAAAATTTTTCAAGAAATCATCAGAGTGAGAGAAAAGGGCATTGAACGGGGCAAAAAGCGGTAGTAGAAGCCAACTTTTCGTTACAAAGTAATAAAAAAGATGACGCTTCCAAAAAAGTTTTGAAGGCGTCATCTGAAATCGGTTGAAAAAACGGTCTGAAACCAAACTTTTAAAGCGAGGACAAAAGCTCTTACTTCAAATCAACGTCATCGGACAAATCGTCATCATCGTCCTTAACCAAGCCGGCTTTTTTGGAAGCCTTTGCAGCGGAGAGCCTGCCCCAAGCGAAAACGATGATAGCCACAGCAACACCGCAAGCGGCAATTATCCCAATAACCTTAACAAGAGGGCCGAAACCGCCGTCAGCGTCAGCCGGAAGCCCGGAGGAGTCCTCGGGAAAGGAT
>CALGTV010000029.1 GCA_937902395.1 uncultured Ruminococcus sp. | reverse complement strand
GTCTCTGGCAGGGTATGGGACAGCGTCCCATGCAGAGCGAAGCTCTGCAATACGTTCAAGCGCTCTGCAAGTGAGAGCATCCCATTAACGCACACGATAATTAAACTTTTTGATAAACTGAGGATATTCCTTTTGGGGAATATCCTATTTTTTATATACCTATTTACTTTTCATCCCAAATATGATATAATAATTTTATATCTTAGATTGGAGAAGTGTTGCTATGAATAATTCGCCAAAAGAAATTCTGCGGTTTGTAGAAGAAAACGATGTAAAATTTATACGCCTGACTTTCTGCGATGTTTTCGGCAATCTGAAAAATATTGCAGTTATGCCCAACGAGCTTGAACAGGCATTTTCCTGCGGTATTCCTTTTGATTCCGCGAAATTTGACAGCAGTTCTCACGAGCTTCTCCTTATGCCCGATATCTCCACCCTTTCTGTTCTTCCATGGAGACCAAAATCAGGCAGAGTAGTCCGTTTTTTCTGCAGTCTGAAAAATCCCGACCGCACAGATTATTCCGCTGATATGCGAACAAATCTGACAAATTATATAAACGAGCTTCGTCTCTGCGGATATTCCTGCGAAATCAGCACACGATGCGAATTCTATCTCTTTGATTTAGACGAAAAAAGCGAGCCTACAAAAATTCCCCACGATAAAGGCGGCTATCTTGATGTTGCTCCCCTTGATAAGTGCGAAAACGTGCGCCGCGAAATATGCCTTTCCTTAGAGGAAATGGGACTGAATCCCAAGAGCTCCTGCCATAAGCACGGACCGGGACAGAATGAAATCGATTTCCGCGCTAACGAACCTGTAAATGCCGCTGACGACATGATGCACTACAAAACCATTGTAAAATCTATCGCCGCACAATGCGGACTTTTCGCTTCATTTATGCCTAAGCCCCTTGAAAAAGAGCACGGAAGCGCACTGAATATTTCCTTTATGATTAAGAAAAACGGCGAAAATATTTTCGGTAAAGCTCCCGATAGTCTTACAACAGAGGGAAAATGTTTCATATCGGGTATACTTCGCAGAATTGGCGAAATCACGGCGTTTCTCAATCCCACAGTTAATTCATACAGCCGATTCGGCGTAGGCTCAGCACCGAAAAAAATAAATTATTCTGCTAATAACCGTTCAGCGCTTGTACGACTTTCCGCAATATGCGGCATTTCCCCACGAATTGAGATACGCTCCGCGGATGCCGCCTGCAACCCATATATTGCATTCAAGCTTATACTTGCCGCAGGAATCGAGGGCATAAAAAACGGAGATTCCTCTCTGTATGAAAGCTATTCTGAAAACCTCCCTGAAAATATGGAAACAGCTCTTGAACTATCGCGCAGCAGTGAATTTGTATATGCTAATCTCCCTGAAAAAGTTACTGATATATTTTTCAGAAATCTGGAAAAACAGCTTGATATAATGAAAAATTACAGTGATATCCGCAGTTTTTCCGATGATTATTACTTCCCCTACATATGAGAGGTTCATATGAACAAAGCAATTATTGTTTCACATGCAGACAATACCGCAGCAGCTATACAGCACATTCTGCATGATATGGGCTATGAGCGTATACACACAACTCCTGTGGGAAGTGAAGCGCGGCGGCTTATGCTGCACACTCCCCCCGATATGCTCATAATCAACACACCTCTAAATGATGAATTTGGCACAGAGCTTGCGGAATTTGCTGCTGAAAGGTCATCAGCAGTTATTCTTCTTTGTGGAAGGGATATTGCCGATGACCTTGCCGACAGACTATCCCCTTATAATATATTAGTGCTTTCAAAACCGGTAACAGCCAACGCGCTAAAAGAGGGCATACTTCTGATAGGCTCAGAGCCTGCACTTTTTGCAGATATCAGGGAATCGGAAGAAGTTTTGCGGCGAATTGACGATATCCGTCTAATAAACCGTGCAAAATCTATGCTTATGAAGTATCTGGGATTTACAGAACCGCAGGCACACCGACATCTTGAAAAAAAGGCGATGAACTGCCGCTGTACACGGCATGAGGCTGCCAAAAAAATTATATCAGATCTTACGTAAAGGAGTAAGAATATGATTAATGAGAAATTTAAGGAAAAGGCGCAGGAACTCTGTAAACGCCTTGACCTTGACGATAAAATATCCTTGATATGCACTCACCAGCTTCCCCTTTCCAACGCTGACTTAGGGGAATTCTACATCGGCACGGAAGTGGCAAGAGGCTTTGTGGGACGTGAAAAAGAGCACTATTCCACCGTATTCCCCCAACCTACAGGACTTGCAGGCACTTTTGACAGAGAGCTTATGGCAAAATTGGGAGAAATCGCAGGAAACGAAGCACGCGCCTATTATAATTCCAATCCCCTGCTAAGCCCATGCCTCTGGGGGCCAACTGTAGATATGGTACGTGACCCACGCTGGGGACGCACTGAGGAGGGCTACGGCGAGGACGTATGCCTTGCAGGCGAATTATCTATAGCTTATACAAAATCCATGGCGGCTGATAACGGGGAATTTGTAAAAACAATCCCTACTTTAAAACATTTTGCCGCCAATAATAACGAAAAAGACCGTGATAAATGCAATGCCGATATTCCACTGCGGCTGAAACATGAATATTACTATGCCGCATTTATGTACGCTGTAAAATACGGCGGAGCAAAAAGCGTCATGACATCATATAACGAAATAAACGGAATTCCTGCCCTGTGCAACCCCGACCTTGAAGATATTCTGAAAAAGGACTGGGGATTGTGGTTTGCCGTTACTGACGGCTGTGATTTTTCCCAGACTGTCACATCTCACCAATACTGCGATAATCATGCCGAGTCTCTTGCAGAATCTATAAAATCAGGCTGTGATGTGCTCAACGATTCAGTCAGCCTTATCCGCAATGCCGCAAAAAAGGCTATTGCAAGTGGACTTCTCACAATTGAGGAGCTTGACCGCGCTGTCTGCAATGTTCTGTATGCCCGTCTGAAACTGGGACAGCTATCAACGGAATGTCCATATAACGCAATAACTCTTGATGTTCTTGAGGATAAAAATTCAGCAGAAATCAATCTTAGAGCCGCAAAAGAGCAAATGGTACTGCTGAAAAATAACGGTATACTTCCGCTGAAAAAGAACACAAAAAAAATCGCAGTACTTGGCGCATTAGCTGATGAAAACTTCCGCGATTGGTACACAGGCTATTTCCGCAATGCCGTATCAGCTGTTGAAGGAATCCGCCGCGAATATCCCGAAAGCGAAATTTTCTGCGACGATTTGTGGGATATCGTAAGCATTAAGGCATCCAACGGAAAATATTTTTCCGTAAACGAGGACGAAACAATTACCGCCTCAGCCGATAAGGTTACAGAAGATTCCCTTTTCAAGCTTATAAAATGGGGCGAGGGACACTTCAACCTTTTCTCTGAAAAATACGGAAAATACACCGCCTACAAAGACGGAACGCTGAAACTCAGCAACGATTATATATATGATTGGTTCACCGCTGAAACGCTGAATTTCCGCAATATAAGCGGAAATGAGTATATCATAGAAGATTATCTCATGCACCGCAGGATTTTATTGAAAGAAAGCGGCAATCTATCATTTGCTGACAATCTCCCTGTTCTCCCCGAAACAACATTTGCGATAGATGTAGTATCATCGGGAATTGAACGAGGAAAAAAGCTTGCGTCACAGTGTGATGCTGTTATATTCTGCGCAGGAAATGACCCGATTCAGCACATAAAGGAATGTTACGACCGCACAACTCTTGATTTGGGATTTCAGGAGGATAATGCAAGAGAGATTTATTCTGTAAACCCCAACACAATAATGGCACTTATTTCAAGCTTTCCATATTCTATTAATTATTCTAACGAAAATCTTCCTGCAATACTCTACAGCACCCATACAGGAGCAACATTGGGCGCAGCCATTGCGGAGACAATAAGCGGCAAAAGCGCCCCCGCAGGCAGACTGGCAATGACATGGTACAAATCCGACCTTGACCTGCCCGATATTATGGAATATAACATTGAAAAAAGCGGCATGACCTATATGTATTTCAAGGGCACTCCCCTTTACCCCTTTGGATATGGGCTTTCCTATGCAGATTTTGAATACAAAAGCCTTGAAATTTCTGCAAATGACGACGGCTCTGTGACGGCTTTTGTGTGTATCGCAAACACATCAGATATTGATTCAGATGAGGTTATACAGCTTTATTTTGCTATGGAAAATTCCGCAGTAAGCCGACCTGCAAAAAAGCTTTGCGGATTTGAAAGAGTGCATATAAAAGCTCATTCGGAAATCACCGTAAGACTTGATGTAAAAGCCGATATATTGCAGATTTACGATGTCCGCCGCGAAAAATTCATTACAGAAACAGGCATATACAAATTCATGGCAGGCGGCTCATCAGCTGAAATTCATTTAACAGCAGAAACGGCAATAAATGGCGAAATTTTAGGGAATCGCCCTGATTTTTTCAATAGCTGTACACATGACAGACAATGTGGCATAAAAACAAATTGGTCACGTAGCCTTAGACAGCAATACAGCTATGTGGACGGATGGTCGGGAACAGCGGTATACGGCGGTATGGATTTCACAGAGAAATCATGTATAGAACTGAAAATTTCCTCTGTAAACGACGACAGAACAGTTGTTCTGCACATTGGAAAAGATACATATAAAGCGGAAATAAAGGCAACTACCGCGGCTGATGATTTTATTGAGTACACAATTCCCATTAAACACACAGACGAAAAATGGCTTACAATCACAATGGGCGGCGGTATGGGCTTGCTTGATATTTTTGTGGAATAATCAAATAACTATAAAAAATGGGATTAGTATAAAGGGCGAAGCCCTTTAGCAGAGTCCAGAGACGGAGTCTCTTGCAGGGTGTG